>CALKAQ010000016.1 GCA_937983075.1 uncultured bacterium
ACCCACGTCAACGCGACACGGGCATCGAACCAAATTTGCTGTGCCGTGCGGCGCACCATGCTGCCACGCTGCGGTTGGGGCGCATTTTGAGACATCGCTCGCTCGGTTTCTTTCAAGATCATTCGACTAGCCTCCATTGTTGACGCAGCCGCTGTTCAGTTGGATCGGGCAAATAACCCAGGAGACGTTCCGCGATGGCGGCTCCGTCCGGCAGTGCAGCGATGGTTGTGTAGAGAAAGAGCAAATCTTCATCGTCAGGGTAAAAATTCGGCATGGCCGAGGGCGTGTTGGTGGCCTGGGTTCGTACGCTGCCGCTGCTCTCGGTCAAAACCGTGGGAGAGGGAAGCGGAAGTGGTTCGTCCAGCGCCGACAGCGCGTTCGTGATGTAATGTTGCCGGAGTGCCCGCAGTACCGTCCGGAGAGCGTCGTCGCCCAACGTTTCACGCAAATCGTGGAAGGCGAGAAAGACGGCGGTGAACAGATCGCCTCGCGTATGCAAGCCGAGTTCATCAGTGATGCTCCAGCTGGTGCGGATGTTTGTCGCGTTACGTCGTGCGGCCCATTCGTTTCGCATATTCTCCAGCGCCCGTTCATACCAAATCTCTCCGTCTTGTTCCGATGCATAAAGAAGCGTTAAGTACTGATTCGCTGCAACGACAACCGCTGGCTTGCCATTGTCACCGCGTTCAAAAGGTGTACGCACCGGTTGCAGCGGATTGGCTCCCCACCAAAGGGACAAAGCCTGCGAGTGTTGGTAGAACGCCAACGCTGATCCGAGCTGGACCTCGCCATAATAGCCGGGCATGATCCACTCCGAAACACTGAGGAAACCTTGCCATGACGTCGGAAAACGGCCGCGGCTGCCGATGAAGAAATTTTCGACGACAATCGGGAGTGGTGTGACGCCCGCGACGTGCGTCGGTTCACCCAACCAGCTTTCGTAAAAGGCAATCTGGTCGGCCAGTTCGGTCACATATTTGCGTGCTGCGGCGGCATGGGCGGGATAATAGTACGTCTCGATACCGGCAATGACCTCATGTGCCAACGGGCCGCCAAACACTTCGAGTCGAGCGGCTTCACCCTCATAACGTGTCTTCACGCGTCCGGATGCGAGCGGTTCTTCAGTCACGCGGCTCAGATTGGAGGCCAGCTTGAAGTCTACCGGGGCCTCGAGGGTGAGGGTAAAGCGTGCGAGGGTGGCCGCATCGTTTTGCGCACGCGGGTAGTCGATGTGGTCGATGAAGTATTCACGGGGTCCCGGCACTGGAAGCTTGTGGATTTGCCGTTGGGCCGGACACGTGTAGACGAGGTTGACCGACGTCGTATCGCCTGGCTCTAGTGGCGCCCGTAGAGAGACGGTAAAAACGTCGACACCGGTTGTATGGAAGGCGTCTAAAGAAGCGGTGGACAGTTGACACGAAGCCGGGAGGATCAGCCCGAGGGTCGACAGCGGCTCTTCACCCAGATTGCGCACACGCAGATCGGCGGTGACCTCATACGAGCCTGGTTCGTTGAGTTTCACAGCCAAATCGTAAGCTTCGATGGTGATTCCCGAGGTGAGCAAGCCGGCCGCTTCCGCGTCGAACCCGATGGGGCTGGCGTATTGTTGAACATAGCCGTAGCTTCCTAAGATGATCAGAAGCACGCCGGCGAATGCACCGCTGAACGACTGGCTCAGTCGTTGCGGCCGTCGAGCATCACCATATTCTCTACGGCGGCGAAACGCCACGACGGCAAGCATCAGGAGAACCAGCATGAAGCCGAAGAAAAAGACACGTTGCCAAAATACATAGCCTTGAAACGGGTAGATGCCTGCCAGCGCAGACACTCGCAGCTGCGTAGGACCGATACCGGTCAGGTGAAACAACGTCATGAATTCCCAGCGTAAATCGTTAGAGAGCTCAACGACGCCGAGGCTCATACCGGCCCAAATGCCGGTCAAAACAGGGTATAGAATAAATGGCTGCGGCATGAAGACGCCGGCGGTCATACCGAGTGTATGAATGAACAATACGGCCGGTACGTAATGGGACAAGTAGAAAGAGGCGAGAGGCCAGAGCTCGAGAATCGCCTCGTCCTGGCCGATAAGCGATATTCCGGCAGCGATAAACATCGCGAGTCCTAACAACAACCATGCCACGGCCCCGCCCAACCAACGGGAAAACAACAGCTGCGTGTTGGTGACCGGGAAGGCATCGAACAGTTCTTCGGTACGTTCCGCTCGGTCGCGCAGCATCGCGGCCGCAGAGGTGAACATCATCAACAGAGCCGAAAAGAGGAGTCCGCTGCCGATGATCTGCTCACCGAGACCGCGGCTTGTGTACAAGGGCGTAAAGCGATACGTACCGAACACGTACAAAAACATCACGATGGCGGTAAGCCAAAAACCGGCGCTGCGGAGCCAGAGGTTCGTTTCAAATCGCGTGACGGCCGCAAGGCGTTTCATGCACCAGCGCCTCCCATGAGCAGTACATATGCGTCTTCCAGCGTGGGCTCAGCGGGTCTGCCGCGCCCGCCGGGATTTGTCGGCGAGACAATGCGCAGTTCCAAGCCTTGATCCGTGGCACGCGTTTGCACCACCCGGAAATTTTTCTCAAAAGCCGGATATTCGCTTTCCCGCACGACGACGCTCCACACATGGCCCTTGGCCCGGCGCGTGAGTTCATGCACGCTGCCGTGAAAGGCGATGCGCCCTTGACGTAGGACGGCGAGTCGGTGGCATGTGCCGCTGATGTCCGCGACGATATGGGTGGAGAGGATAATCACCCGCTCGCGTCCGAGATCGGACAGCAAGTTCCGAAAGCGAATGCGCTCCTCCGGGTCGAGCCCGGCTGCAGGCTCATCGACGATCAACAGTTTCGGGTCGCCGAGCAAGGCTTGGGCGATGCCAAGGCGCTGCTTCATGCCGCCCGAATAGCCGCGCACACGTCGATGAGCGGCGTGTTTCAAGTTGACCAACTCCAACAGCTCATCCACACGACGCAGCCGCTCCCTGCGGTCGACCATCCCTTTGAGCACCGCGACGTATTCGAGAAACTGTCTGCCCGTCATACGGCGATAGAGCCCGAACTCTTGCGGCAAATAGCCTAACATCTGCCGGACCGGCTCTTTGTCACGCGGCAATTGGTAATTGCCGATCGTCACCTTGCCTTCGGTCGGATCGAGAATCGTCGCCAAAATGCGCATCAGTGTTGATTTGCCCGCACCGTTGGGACCGAGCAGGCCGAACATGCCTGCTTCGATGGTCAGGCTGACGTTGTCAAGCGCTGTGACGTCTTTGAAACGTTTCGTCAATCCTTCGATTTGAATGTGCAGCGCCATGCTGTATAGCCTCCTGGAAATCGGTTTGCGCCGTTAAGACGATGCGCCGGGATGAAAGGTTCAAATCCGGCGGCGCTCATGCATCGTTCTCCCAATGCTGACGTATTTGGTTTACCGTTGTTTCGGGCAGTCGTTGAAAGGCGCGTGCGACGACATTTTCACCGCCTGGCAGTGCTTCGATCGTGCGCAAGAAAAAGAGAACGCTTTCCGTTTCCGAAACCGGCTGTGATGATCTGGCAGCAGGTGAGTTGAGGGCGTTGCGGACGGCTTCGATGTAACGTTGTTGAAGTGCCTGGAGCACGGATTTCAGCCCGTCGTCGCCCAACGTTTGATGCAAGTCATGCAAGCTCAGGAAGATCGCTGCGGAAAGATTCGCCTGTTCAGACGACTTCTTTTGCTCGATCTCGCGGTTTGCGGCCTCTTCATCGTGTGCCGCCAGATAAAGCATCGCCAAATATTCGTTCGCGGCTTTTTCAACGGCTGTAAACCTTGATTGCACAACAAATGTAGTAGACCTCGGTATATAAACCTGATTCAATCCCCACCAGAGTGCAAGCGCATTTTGGTTCAGCGAGCCGTGGGCGGGATCAATGTGACCGTAATAATCCGGCATGGACCATTCAGGGATGTTGATAAATCCTAAATCGGATTCCCATGATTGAAAACGAGCCGATAGATTCAGGGTTTCAACAACGGCGGGAATCGGCGTCACACCGGGCACGTGCTGCGGTTCGCCGAGCCAAGAGGTGTAAAATGCGATCCGCTCGGCCAAATCGGCTGCCAAGTTGCGAGCGGCCGCAGCATGAACGGGATAGTAATACGCTTCAAGCCCGTTGATGACCTCATACACCAAGGGGCCGCCGAAAGCGTCCAACCACACCGCTTCGCCCGCGTAGTGGGTGATTTCCCGACCGGTTTCACCGGTCGCGACGCTGATTTTAGGAATGCTGAGAGCCAGTTTGAATGTGGTTGGGGCGTCGAGTCTGACGCTGAAGCGTCTGACGTTGCGTGCATCATTTGGTGGGATGGGGTACCCGAGCCGGTCGATGATGGGGATGTTTCCGGAGGGTAGGGGAAGCCGACGTGGCATGGGATGAATCGAGCATTCATAGGTGAAGCCGACAGTTGTTTGCTCGCCGGGGGCAAGCGGAACAGCGAGGGGAAACTGTGCAGCAGAAATTTCGGCTCGCTCGGTGCCATGGACGTCGTCTCGCACCACCCAGCAGCCGCCGGGCAGCAACAAGGCGACTTCACGAAGAGGCTCATCCAGTGCGTTCACTACATCGACGCTGGCATGCACCGTATAGCGATCGTTGTCTTCGAAACGAACGTTCAAATCGTAAGAAGTGGCGATGACGTCAGGCCCTCGGCTGAATACTGCCGTACGGGAAAACGCCAGCGACGTTGTCGTCTGGGGACGCAGGTACCACGCGTAGCCAACGCTGCTGACAACGACGAGTACAACCGCGACCGATGAAGCGACCAGCGATCGCCTTACTCGGCTAGGGCGGCGTGCGTCGCCAGATTCACGCTGGGCTCGATAGACGAGGATTGCGTTAGCGATCAACAGCAGCGTCAGGCCCGTGAAGAACATGCGTTGCCAAAACAGATGGCTCTCAAACGGAAAAATACCTGCTAGTGTTGAGACACGCAACACCGTATGGCCGATCCCGGTCAGGTGGAATAAGTACAGGAAATCCTTGCGCAGCTCGATAACGCCGAGACCAGCCCCGGCCCAAATGCCCGTCAGAAGCGGAAAAAGAAGGAGCGGCTGGCGTATCCAAGCGGCAGCAGCCATGCCGAGCGTATGTAAAAACAAAACGGCCGGGACGTAATGCGCGATGTAAAACGACACGAGGGGCCAGACTTCAAGGACTGCACCGTCTTGCAGGAGGATGAGGAGTCCCGCCAAGGTGAAAACCTCAAGCCCGATGAGAAGCCACATGGCGGTGCCGGACAGCCAACGTGCGAAGAAAATTTCAGCGTTGGTGGCGGGAATAGCCTCGAGCAGCTCTTCGGTGCGTTCACTTTGATCACGCAGCATCACTGCCGCAGAGGTGAACAGAATAAGCAGCCCGCCGATGAGCAGGCCTTGGCCGAGAATCCGCTCACTGAAAGCATGACTTGTGTGAAGGTAGGCGAAGCTCCACGGCGGGAATGCGTATAGGTGAATCGCCAAGCCGGTAAGCCAAAATCCGGTGGTTCGCAGCCAAAGGCGAATTTCGAACAAGCTCAGAGCAACCAACTTTGCCACGTCTTCACTCTCCGATCTTCTCATCGGCTGTCATCGTCAAGACGAGGCAGACCTCGGAAAAGTTCACGAATGCGCATCGCTCTTGACACGATATATCGAGTGGAGATATAATCGCAGTGCGATATATCGACATACGATATAACGTCCGCCGGTACACGGAGGCTGCTCATGAAGTTGACAAACGCACAGCTTGCATACGTGCCGATGTCCGAAACGGCCTACTATATCTTGCTTTCACTCATCGAGCCGAGGCATGGGTACGGCATCATGCAGCACGTCGAAGCATTGACGAACGGTCGCCTGCGACTCGGTCCCGGCACGCTGTATGGCAGTCTTTCACGCATGGAAAGAGATGGTTTGATCGATGTCGTGGCAGAAGAAGAGAGACGCAAGATTTACCAAATCAACGAAGTCGGCATGCGCGTGCTGCAAATGGAGCTGAGCCGTCTTAAAGAGCTGTACACAAACGGTGCTGTGGCGTTGGGGGTGCAACTATGAAAAAGGAGAGGAACACGCTTATCCGCTGGTTTTGCTGGTGGGGGTGGGATCCGGACAAGGTGGAGGCGTGGCTGGAAGCCATGGCGGCCGAAGGGTGGCGGCTCGTCAAAGCAGACCGGCTTTTGCTGCGCTTTCATTTCCGCCGCGACGAACCCAAAAAGGTACGCATATGTACGGATTACCCCGGGAATGTAACCCCTGAATACCGGACGCTCTTTGAGGACGCCGGTTGGGAACTCGTCGGCGAGGGGATGGGGTGGTACATTTGGCGTACGGAATACAGCGGCGCTGAACGCCCGGAAATTTTCAACGGCGTCGATGAGTTGATCGAACGCAGCCAACGCTTGTTGCTTTTATTTGTTACGGTACTTTTAGGTCAGCTCCCGTTTTGGATCCTCAACGCCAACCGTCGCTTGATTGAGTTTACGACAACGGCATCCAAAGTCTTTCTTGTCTTTTACGTAGTGTTGATTCTCGTCATCGTCTTCGCTGCTGTGGCAACCTCCAGCCAAATTGTCCGATTGAAAGCACGCAAACGCTGACAAACGTAACAAGCGGCCAGCGATTTTAGGCCGCTGGCCGCTTGGCTGCGTCAGTGGATTCCGACCCCCGGAATCCCCCTTTTGGTGGCTCACCTTGCGTCGACGCGGTGATGTGGAACAACCGATCACGCTAGCCTCTTCGAATCAATTGAACAGGCCCCGTGACTGGTTGTCATAGGACGTCCTCGTACCTCCTTGGATTTAGAATGAGTTTTAATCTAAGCATCTCCTATATTACCTCATTTAGACACGATTGGCAAGACGGTTATGTCTGCCAATGTTCGTTGACACTCCTGCCGGCGGTTGGTAGACTTTGCTTGAAAAAAGCTGCTTTTGTCGATCAGTTTCGGGTGTAATCTCCAGGTATGAATGGTGTACCGAGTACCGGCGGCATATCATGGCATATACGGCATGATGTCAACTTCGATTGTCACTCGTCCACCGGGCCTGCGGTGACGAGGCGTCGACTGCTCTACCTTCCTCGTGTCTCCCATGTTGCCGAGTTAGGTAATCAACGACCATTCGACCGAGTTCATTCATCGCGCTGGGGATGTTTCCGGATGGTACTGGGGTGGAACTTCCGAGTCAGTTTGATTGACGGAGGGCGGCATCGCTGTGCCTCTCAGTCGTCAACTGAAGTTCCTTAGAGAGGGGTGAAGGTCACCTCAGGGGAAGGTGACAAACGATGAGGAAGGCGATTTTGTACATAGCTCTTGTGCTGGGCGTATCGCTTTTGGCGGCAAACACCGGCTTCACCGGCCAGCAGGTGTTCGCCATCAGCATTTTTACCGGCTTTATCTTTGGGACGCTGTTGTTTTGGGAGTTCCGGCTGGCGTTTGCTCTCGTGGGCATTTCGCTGCTGTTGGCTTCCGGTATGCTCGATATCGAGCATCTGATTGAATTTGCCAGCCTGGACGTCATTTTGTTCCTGATCGGGATGATGATCGTCATCGGCTACCTGGAAGAACAGCACTTTTTTGCCGATGTATTGGATCGGGTATTGCCGTACATCAACCGCAGCGCTCGCATGCTGATGGTGTCGCTGATGGTCTTTTCGTTCATATCGGCGGCGCTGGTGGATGAAGTGACGTCGATTCTGTTCATGGCCGCCATCACGCTGCGCATCGCAAAGCATTATCGGCTGAACCCGATTCCTTTCATTATCATGGTTGTGTTTGCGACGAACATTGGCAGCAGCGCTACGGTAGTCGGGAATCCGATCGGTGTGTTGATTGCACTGCGATCGGGCCTGTCGTTCCCGGACTTTTTGCGGTGGGCTTCTCCCATTTCCATCGCCACGTTGATTCTGACCATGGTGCTGTCATTCTGGTTTTTCCGCAAGCCATTGGCTCAGCTGCAATCGGCGATTGAAGAACGGCTGGCCGAGCGGGAGGAGTCGGCTGATCGCGCCGAAAACAAAAGCTTGCTCGTGCCGGGCTTGTTGTTTGTCGGGACCATTGCCGGTTTGTTGCTGCATAAAACCCTTGAAAACATGCTCGGCTTAGAGCAAAACATCTTGCTCGTCGGCGTCGCCATGTTCGCCGCAGGGATCGTACTGTTTATCGAACGCCAGAAGGCAAAGAAGCTCGTCGAAACGCGTGTCGATTGGTGGACATTGGCGTTTTTCATGCTGCTCTTCGCGTCGGCCGGCACGTTGCGTTACGTCGGTGTGACGGAACACATTGCGCAGGGTATGGTTAACGCCACGGGGGGCGACGTGAAGTCATTGTTCTTCCTCGTGACGTGGAGCATTGGCGTGTTATCCGCTTTCATGGACAACGTGTTGGCGGTGGCCAGCTTTATTCCCGTCGTCGGTGATTTGGCCGACGCCGGTGTGCAGGTGGCGCCCCTGTGGTGGGGCATGCTCATGGGCGGTGCCATTTTGGGCAACTTGACGTTCATCGGCAGTACAGCCAACATCGTCGCCATCGGCATGCTCGAGCGTGAAGAGAAAAAGGGCATTACCTTCATGGAATGGTTTTGGCCCGGTTTGGTCACGTCGGTGCCGTCGCTTGCCCTCGCTACCCTCTTGCTGTACGTGCAAATGCCGCTGATGATGTAGCGAGACTTTGATACGAATGTACCTGGAGAAACTCGCCAACAGGGAGCGTTGGAGAGCGGAAGGATGCCGAATCCCCTTGCCTCACGGACGAGGCGAGGGGATTCATTTTTTGCAAAAAGGAAAAACCTCCCACCTGACCGGTACGTCCGTGGATCGAGTCGCAAGGCGCTAGATAATGCGAACGGCATCAAGCCCTGGCCTGGCGCTGGGGCCTTTTGATGCAGCCGGATAAAAGAAAAGCCTGTGATTGCAGATTGCAACCACAGGCCGATTATGGAGCTGGCGGTCGGAATCGAACCGACGACCTGTTCATTACGAGTGAACCGCTCTGCCGACTGAGCTACGCCAGCAATACACACACTGATGGAGCGGATGACGGGACTCGAACCCGCGGCCCTCAGCTTGGGAAGCTGATGCTCTACCAACTGAGCTACATCCGCACGCGCAAGAAGCTGCGCGATAAACGCTAGCTTGGAAAAAAGAGTTGGCGGAGCCGACGGGATTCGAACCCGCGATCTCCGGCGTGACAGGCCGGCGTGTTAGGCCGACTACACCACGGCTCCGCGCAATTTGTATCAGCGCTACGAGCTATACTATAGCACGGCAAGCTGCTTTCGTCAATGACCTTTTTGATATAAAACTTGTCTGAATAAACGGGATGTCGTCGGGCTCGGGAGGGAACGGTTTGGATTCGTCGGTAATCGCATCGCTCGGACGTGCAGCTCTGTTGTATCTCATTCTCCTCGCTTCGGTGCGGATTATGGGGAAGCGGGAGATTGGGGCGCTTTCGCCGAGCGACCTCGTCGTGGCCATTCTCATTGCCGAACTTGCATCCGTTCCCATTGACAACCCGAACATGCCGTTGTGGCACGGCATCGCTCCCATTCTCGCCATCGTCGCGATGCAAATTTTGTTTTCCTACGGAAGCATGCGCTATTTACGGCTGCGGTATTTCCTGGAAGGAACGCCGGCGGTCGTGATCAAGAACGGTGAAATCATACAGAGCGTCATGCGCCAAAACCGCTACAACCTCGACGACTTAATGCAGCAGCTGCGGGAAAAGGGTTGGCCCGATCCGGCGGATGTAGAATTTGCCGTATTGGAGACGAACGGTTCGCTTTCGGTCATACCCAAATCACAGCATCGTCCGGTTTCGCCCGCCGATTTGGGCATTGAAACCGCCTATGAAGGATTGCCGCACATTTTCATACGTGACGGACGGGTGGACGACAAAGCGCTGCAGGAATGCGGTTTGGACCGCAAGTGGCTCGAAAATGAACTGAGAAAGCGGCAGGTGGGCAGCAGCGCCGAAGTGTTCTTGGCCGTCTTGAACTCGAAAGGCGAGCTTTATGTGCAGAAAAAAGAGCAGCTTTGACTGGGTATAGACCTTGTCTCACGCCAGGTTGCAGACAAATGGAAAAACGGTTAAAATAAGATGAAGCTGAATAGACGAAACATATAAAACCATCACTGTGTGGCTCGGTTTTGGCATATAGAGTAACAGGAGGTGCGTGGGAATGGCCCGCAACGAGCAGCTAAACAATACAGCGATCGGGATGGCCGTTGTAGGCGGCATCCTTTTCCTCATCGGTTTGATCTTGTTTCTCGGTACTTTCTTGGGAACAGCTCGTATCATCGAAGATACGGGCAGAGAAATGGGATTGTTTGGCACCCCGCTCTCCCGTTCCTCGGCGCCTCCGTTGGGTGGCTCAACTCTGATCAGTACAGGCGGAACAAGCATTTTGGGTCCATCCCGGCCTTCATCGCCCAGTATCGGTGCAGGGGTTGTCGGTGTGTTGCTCATGGGCGCCGGCGGCTTTCTCATCAAAGTGGCTTTCGGCATGGGCTTGGTTGCCAATGCGAAACCCATTGCACGTTGGGTGGGTGACGTGACGGGGCAGGTCACATCGCAACAGGGCCGGTATCGGTCATTCCAGTCGGGATCACCGGAACAAAAAGTCAAAGTGCGGTGTCCGCATTGCACCGCTCTCAATAACGAGGATGCACGTTTTTGCAGCCAATGCGGAAAGAAAATGGGACCGGAATCTTGATCCGCCTGCGCGTTTCCAAGTCCCATAATGCATGATTGCACGTTCCGTGCGTGTATGCTATAATCAACGGTGACCTAAGTGTGCGCCTATAGCTCAGCGGATAGAGCGCCGGCCTCCGGAGCCGGGTGCCCAGGTTCGATTCCTGGTAGGCGCACCATTTTTTTATTTCCAATTCCCGCCGTCTGCTCCTATCCAGCTCCGGCAAGTGTGCGTCTTCCTGCCGAGGTGCCCCCATGCTCGAGTGGTTAACCGAAGCATCCCAAGCTCTGGCTAAAGTAGCCACGCCATGGAACCTGTTTTGGGTCGCCTTCGTGGAAGCCGTTTTCTTCCCTATTCCTCCGGACGTCGTTTTGATTCCTCTGGTATTGCTGCGCCCGTCGAGCGGCTTGCTTTTCGCGCTCTTGGCTACTATGGCATCCGTGTTGGGCGCTGTGGTAGGCTACGGCATCGGCTATAAGGGCGGTCGCCCTGTTTTACGTCGTTTCGCTTCCAAGCAACGGATCAACCAGATCGAATCGCTTCTCGACAGGTACGACGCCTGGGCCACGGCCGTGGCTGCTTTCACCCCGATACCTTATAAAGTTTTTGCCATTTCCGCCGGCGTTTTTTCGTTGAATTTGAAGCGCTTTGTGATGGTTTCACTGCTTTGCCGCGGGGCGCGCTTTGGACTGATCGCCCTGCTGTTGATGCGTTTTGGTCCGGATATGAAAGACTTTATCGAAGCCCATTTTGAATGGCTCACACTTGGAATTGCGGGTGCAGCCTTGCTGGTGTATGCGGTCTTCCTTCTGTTGCGTTGGCGACGAGTCCGCTCACAATAAGCATGTTGACAGATAAAATGCCGGATCGGTATAATACGCCCGATTGATTCGCAGTATGGGACGGAAGCGAAGAGGTGAGCCTTGTGGAAGGTCCCATAGAACGCAAGCAGCAGCTGCGTCGGCTGCCGGCCGAAGAAGAAGTTAAGCTGGTTTGGTACGGCGGTCGCATTGCCAAGATGGTTTTCGGCTCCGGAAAAGTCATTGATTTCAAAACATCCATTCGCATCGCTGCGGCAGCTCAAGACAAACAAATTTCTTAAATCACGGCCCGATGTCGCGTTGATTCAAACGGCGGGCCTTTTTCTGTTTTGCAGGAGGCGATAAATGTGGCGGCGACGTTAATCGACGGCAAGATGATCGCGTCGCAAATTCGACAGCAGCTGAAAAGTGAAATCGACAGCTTTCGATCTGAACATGGGGTGCAGCCGGGCCTGGCAGTCGTATTGGTTGGAGACGACCCGGCATCCCACGTATATGTGCGGGGCAAGGAAAAGGCCTGTGCCGAGGTGGGAATCCGCTCAGAACGCCATGAACTGCCGGCACAGGCGTCAGCGGATGAAATTTTGGATTTGATCCGTCGTCTGGCTGCGGATGATCAAGTTCACGGCATTCTTGTTCAGCTGCCGCTGCCCGACGGGATCGACCCCAACCCGATCATCGCCGCCGTTCCACCCGAAAAGGATGTCGACGGATTCCATCCGCAGAACATGGGGCATTTGCTTACGGGAAGCGAAGGTCTGGTGCCGTGTACACCCACCGGGATCATGGAACTGATTCGTCAAACGGGTATTGATCCCGCCGGCAAACGGGCGGTTGTCATCGGACGAAGCAATATCGTGGGCAAGCCGATTGCTCTTTTGCTTTTGGCCGCCAACGCAACGGTGACGATATGCCATTCACGTACCGAAGACTTGGCCGAAGAAGTGCGCAGAGCGGACATTGTCGTGGCCGCGGTCGGCAGCCCCGAATTGATCAAAGGCAGTTGGATCAAGCCGGGCGCCGTTGTCATTGATGTCGGCATCAACCGTACGAGTGAGGGCAAGCTGGTCGGTGATGTCGAATTTGCTTCTGCAAGCGAGAGGGCCGGTTATATCACGCCCGTTCCGGGCGGGGTCGGACCCATGACCATCGCCATGCTGCTGAAAAATACTTTGCAAGCTGCGAAAAATCAGCTCGGTGTGTTCGATTGACGTCTTCAAGGCTGTCAGCGGATCATGTCAGCCGGCACCTCGATTTCCATAATCAGGGGCAAGTGATCGGAAGCGAGAGTCGGCGGGGCGAAAATTTGTCGGACCGCACCGACCGATTCGGCAGTGGCCCAAATGTAATCAATGCGAGTCACCGGACGGTCGCTCGGGAACGTCGCGCCTGCTTCGCCGTTCAAATAGGACCAAAGATCGATCCAACCGCTCTGGACAATGGTTTGCACATCGTCTGCATCGAGACTTGAATTGAAGTCGCCGAGCAAAAATGCGAACCCTTCAGCGCGGGCCAGGTTGCGAATCAGGGCGATTTGGTGCGATCTTTCCGCCGGATCGACGGACAAATGGGTTCCCCACAGTGTCATACGCACATCGGGTTTGGGCATCCACACCACTCGCAGCAAATTGCGCGGTTCATTCAACGTGCGACGCGGGAGCAAAAAAGATTGGGCTTCGACGATGGGATAGCGGCTTAGAACCGCATTGCCGTAATGGCGTGCCCCTGATGTTCCAAGTGGAATTTTGAGTGCCGGCGCAAAAAAGGTATACTTGAGCCCCGTCATTTCGGAAAGCAGCTGCACCTGGTTGACATGACCGCTGCGTGCCCAATTGTCATCGACTTCTTGCAGGAAAATCAAATCGATGTCGTGCTCGCGAATGACCGCGGCGATACGTTCAAGATCAACTTGATCATCGATTCCGCGACCGTGTCGAATATTATAGGTGGCAATGCGAAGCCGGTCGGCGTCGGCGAAGTCGGTGGACACGGCATCCCAAAGGCTTGTGTGGATGCCGATGCCGGCGCAGCCGGCAGCCATGACAGCGATGAAAAAGCCCCAACCGATCCAGCGGGTCATGTGCTTTAACCATTGCGTTGACCAGGTTGCCAATGGCGTCACCACCGAAACTTGCTTTCATTTCCTTGTTTTGATTCCACTTCAAGGACACAGAGCCTGCAGGAAAGAACCACCGGGTGCATACAATGCAATGGAGTCGATTCGCCTCCGGGCGGTAAGCATGGTAGGATTGTATAAGGTGGTTGCGTGCAGTGTGGGACGTTTTGCTGCTCGTCGGATTGGGCGTTCTTTTCGTCTCGAATATCTGGCTGTTGCGAGAAGTCGATCGATTGCAAGGGCGCCTCGAGCATTACGTGGCCGCCGTTCGTCTACTCGATGACCGGGTTCAGCGTCTTGCCATGGAAATGGATGAAGGCCTTGATTTACAGCTGAAGGCTTCGATTTCGCGGCTCTACGATGAGAACGAGCCCTAACGGCGATTGGTGTGCTATCGAACGTCGGTGGTCTAGGGGTGGGGAGGACAAGCAGTTCAATATGGCAACACGTAAGCGTCAGTTCGTGCCGTTAATCGAAGAGTGGGATTTGGGAAACGATGGTGGCTGCTTAATCGAGGAAGTTTTGCCTCTTCTGCATGAACACTGGGAAGATCAACCTCATACGTTTTGGCTCGACAGCGGGGGGACGGATCGAAAGCTGGGCCGCTATTCGTTTATGGGGACACGGCCATATGCGGTGGTGCGGGGTGTCGGCGATCAAATTGAGGTGCTCCGCGAAGGGGCGTCGTCTGAACGTGAAATCACTGATCCCTTTGATGTGCTGGCGAGGTTGACCGAGTCCATCTTTGCAATGCCCGTCGCAGACGATATGCCACCGTTTTGCGGCGGGGCGGTCGGTTACCTCGCTTATGATTTATGTCATTTCGTCGAGGAGCTGCCCGCTGCGGCGCGCCGCGACATTTCCATGCCCGATCTTTATTTTGCCTTCTACGACCACGTTTGTTGTGTCGATCATCTGGAAGGCAAAGTATGGCTCATTGCCAATGGCCTGCCGCATGAAGACGACGACAAAGCCCGTGCTGCGGCTGAGGAACGCATGGCTTGGCTGCGGAGTGAGTTGAAAGCGGCCACGCAACGCCAACAAGAGAAGCGAGAAGACAACGCCGAATCGCCGCCCGACGTGCTGGCTCGACGTCCTGATACGCCTCCGGCCGAAGGCTTTATATCGACCTTCACCCGTGATCAGTATGTTGAAGCGGTGCAAAAGGCCAAAGAATACATCGCCGCGGGCGACATTTCGCAAGTCAATTTGTCGCAGCGCTTCACGGTCTCGTGCAACGTACCCGCACCCAAGCTGTTTCGGCGTTTGCGCGAGGTGAGCCCCGCGCCGTTCGGGGCTTATTTGTATCCGGGGCCTTACGCCGTTTTGTCGGCGTCGCCCGAACGCTTCTTGCGGATTCAAGGCGAACAGGTCGAAACGCGCCCCATCAAGGGAACGCGGCCGCGCGGCGAGGATCAAACGACGGACGTCGAGCTGCGGAATTCGTTGATCGAGAGCGAGAAAGACCGGGCGGAACACATGATGATCGTCGACGCAGAGCGCAGCGATTTGGGGCGCTTTTGTGAAATCGGCAGCGTCGACGTGCCCGAATTGATGATGTGCGAAGCCTATCGCAATGTTTTTCATCTCGTCTCGAAGGTCACAGGCCGTCTGAAACCGAATGCTGACAAGGTGGAGTGCATCCGGGCGGCTTTTCCGGGTGGATCGATTACCGGAACGCCAAAGGTGCGTGCCATGGAAATCATCAATGAGCTGGAACCCGTCCGGCGTGGGGTGTATACGGGCGCCATCGGCTATTTGGGTATCGGCGGGAACATCGATCTGAGCGTCGCAATTCGCACGCTTATCCACGGTAGAGGGCGCGCTTATTTCCATGTCGGCGGTGGAATCGTCGCCGATTCGAATCCGCATGCAGAGTACGAAGAAACGCTTGACAAAGCGGAAGGATTAGTGCGGACGTTGCTTGCGGCAGCGGGTGGCTGAAGCGAATGAGTGGGATCATTTGGTGGCACAGCCGGCAACGGCTTGAGCCGTTGGAACGATCCGGAGTGCCTTTTGCCGTACCGGGAACACTGTTTGGCGAATCTGTTTTTGAAACGATGCGGGCATATTCGGGCAAAATTTTTCGGCTCGAGGCTCATTTTGATCGGATGCGCCGCAGTTTGGTCGAACTCGGATGGCGCAGTGCCGGCGATCCGGCCGTCATGGCGCTGCCGGGTTTGCGCGAAGTGCTGAGCGCGCCGATGCTCGCGAACTGGAAAGATTTGCGGATTCGCATCACGGTGTTCAATGTCGGTGATCTATCGGGGGTCGAAGACGACTTTCATTCTTTCCAGTGGGCTGTGCAAGCCATGCCGTATATTCCACCGGCCGATCATACTTATGCCAACGGCATCGCTGCGATTTCAACGCAGGTGCGCATTGAACCTCAAGCGGTTTGGAGCCGTCATAAGACAGGCAATCGTCTTCCCTACCGCCAGGCTGCGCGGGAAATGGCGCGTGCGGGGGCCAAAGAAGGCATCTTGCTCTCCCCGGACGGTTATTTAGTTGACGGTACGACGAGCAACTTGTTTTGGGTTCGCGATGGAGTCATCATGACTCCGCCTCTCGCCATGGGATGTTTGCCCGGCATTACACGTGGCGAAGTGCTTGACTTGGCGATGTCCGAAGGAATGCCGGTCGAACCGGGGAAGTATACTCCTGATGAGATCTTCACAGCCCAGGAAGCCTTTTGCACAAACGCGCTGATAGGAGTCATGCCTGTTACGGTGTGGAACCAGCGCCCTATCGGTTCCGGGCGGCCGGGGCCGATAACGAAACACCTCCGTGATGCCTATCAACGGCGGGTTGCAGAGGCTGCGCGGCTGCCTTAAAAGAAAACGAGCTCCACGGAGGGATCGTGCCACGTGCAATCCAGCAAGATTCGGTTCGGGACCGACGGTTGGCGTGCTATCATGGCCGACGCGTTTACTTTGGCGAATGTGCGCAAAGTATGCCGTGCCATCGTCCGGACGGTGCAGCGGTCCGGCAAAGCCGCACAAGGTTTAGTCATCGGGCGTGACACGCGCTTTTTAGGTGAACGTTTCGTCGCCGAGGCGGCTGCGATATGCTGCGAGGCCAACGTACCGGTGTGGGTTTTTGAGGACGACGCACCGACCCCGCTCGTGGCATTTGCCGTCGTCGAGCACCATTTGGCAGGCGCCATTATGTTCACGGCCAGCCACAATCCACCCGAGTACAACGGCATTAAGTTCATTCCCGAATACGGCGGCCCGGCGACTGCCGAAATTACGTCCGCCATTGAGGCCAATCTTGCGCAGGTCACCGACGCTCCGGCACCGGAACCTGCACCGGACGCCGTGCGAACGATCCGTCCGAACGAAGCCTATCAAAAACATTTGCTCAGTTTGGTCGACGTCGACCAAATTCGCTCGGCCGGCTTGCGCATCGCTTACGATGCGATGTTTGGCGCCGGTCGGCGCATTTTGCCGTACGTGTTTGAAGGCGCCGGCTTGCAAGTAGAGACGTTCAACGGTTCCCGTGATCCGCTGTTCGGCGGTGCCATGCCCGACCCAAACGCCGACCGGCTGCAGCGGCTGCGTGAATATGTCGTGCATCAAGGCATCGACATCGGTTTGGCAACCGACGGGGACGCCGATCGTTTCGGTGTCGTCGATTCGGACGGCCGCTTTTTGTCGGCCAACGAGGTGCTCGTGCTGATTGCCTACCATCTCTTGGAGCATCGCGGCTTGCGCGGCTCCATTGTCCGCACCGTCGCAACCACTCATATGCTCGATCGCTTGGCGCAAGCATACGGTCTGGAATGCAAAGAAACGCCCGTCGGTTTCAAGCACATTTGCGAAGAAATGCGCCAAAACCAGGTGCTCATTGGCGGGGAAGAAAGCGGCGGATTAAGCGTTTTAGGCCATATCCCCGAAAAAGACGGCGTGCTGGCCAATTTATTGGTCACCGAGCTGCGAGCGTTTGCCGGTCGGCCGCTTCGCGACGTTTGGCAAGACATTGTGGCCAAAGTGGGAACCGCAGTCAACCGACGAATTGACATGCATGTTCCCGATGCGGCGAAGCAGCAAATTCTCGCTGAAATGAAGGACCGTCCGCCGCAGGACATCGACGGCTATGCCGTTGAAGACGTATCGACTGCGGATGGCGTCAAGTATCGTTTGAGCGGTGACCGCTGGCTGTTGCTGCGGGCTTCCGGCACCGAACCGTTGATGCGGCTGTATGTCGAAGCGCCCGATCAAGCCGGCATGGAAGCCCTGGCCAATTGGGCGATGCAACGTATAGAAGCCATGAGCTGAGCCTACAAATCGCTGCAGACGTCTTGACTCTTCGTATGGTCGGGAATCCCGATGGAACACTATCCAGGGGTGACCGACTTGGAAAAACAAGACCGAGTGAAGCAGCGTGAACGATGGCCGAGAAATGTGCTCATCTGGCTCGTGCTGCTTTTGACCGCCAGTTTTATATGGAGCGAATGGGACGGGGGTTTCGCTTTTATCCCGGGGCAGAACCCCGCCGTCCACGAATCCGTGAACGACCAAGAAATGAACGAACAGGCAGACGACGAGCCGTATGTGCGAGCGGTCGAACGGCTAGGCGATGCGGTCGTGAAAATTTATACGACGCAGCGTCAGTTCATTGAATCCCTGTTCGGCATAGTGCCGCGAGAACAACAAGGCATCGGGTCGGGTGTCATCATCGATGCCGAAGGCGGCTATGTCCTCACCAACGCGCATGTCATCGCCGGAGCGCAGGAAATTCGTGTGTTCCTCAAAGACGGGCGGGATTTTATGGCGGAAGTGGTCGGTGCCAGCCCTTTCCACGACCTCGCTGTCCTGCGCATTCCAGCGGAAAATTTGCAGGCGGCTGAAATGGCCAATGTGAATGAGCTGCGTGTCGGCCAGCCGGTGATCGCCATCGGCAATCCATTGGGGCTTGACTACACGGTGACCCAAGGCGTGATCAGTGCGTTAAACCGGACCCTCCACATCGACGACGGTACACCGCCATTGGAAAACCTCATTCAAACGGATGCCGCCATCAATCCGGGCAACAGCGGAGGCCCGCTCATCGATATGCAGGGGCGTGTGGTCGGCATCAACACGGCGGTGCTGCGGGGAAGCCCCGAGCTGGCCGTCGAGGGTCTGGGTTTTGCGATCTCCGTGGACACAGCCCAACGCGTGGCACAACAAATTATCGAGGGCAAGGAGCCGGTGCGGCTCGGCATTGTCGGAGGAACGCTGACGCCTGAACGGGCGCGGGCGATTGAACGAAACACGTTGATACCTCTGCCCGTTGAGCGCGGCGTATTTATCACCCGGGTTATCGCAGGCACGCCTGCCGATCGTGCCGGTTTGCGCCCCGCCGATATCATTGCGGCGGTTAATGGTGAAGCGGTGGAATCGATCGAAGAGCTGGCACGCCGTGTGGAAGCGGCCGGTGCCGGGGCGGAGCTGGAGCTGCTGGTCGCGCGGCAAAACCGGATGTTTGCAGTAACCGTGCATTTGTAGGCGTGGTGCTGGATGAAACGGAGTATGTGCTTGTGCAATTGCGAGTGCTTGCCGTCGGCAAGATCAAAGAAGCTTATTTGCGTGAAGGCATCGAAGAGTATCTAAAGCGCTTGCGCACTTACGCTCGCGTCGAAGTTGTTCCGGTACGCGAAGAGCCTTACCGGAACAACTTCAGCGCAACGCAAAAGGAACAAGTCATCGAACGGGAAGCCGATTCACTGTTGAAGGCCAGCAGCGCCGCCGGCTATACCATCGCGCTTGACAGCCGAGGCCAAATGCTGTCTTCCGAAGCGCTGGCCGATTTGTTGGCGGAGTTGCAAGTGCGAGGCACATCGGTGGTTCAGTTTGTCATTGGCGGATCGCTTGGTCTTTCTCCACGCGTTCGACAGGCTGCGGATCTGATTTGGTCGTTGGGCCCCGCGACGTTTCCCCACGCTTTGGTGCGGCTTTTGCTTTTGGAGCAGATATATCGAGCTTTTACGATTATTAAAGGTGAACCGTATCACAAATAAGCGTTTAGGACAATTGACGTCCCAAGTAAGCTCTGGGTATAATGAAAGTGCTTGGTATTTCTCCGAAGATGTAGTATGATTCTTCGGATGATATCAATCATTGTTCCCTCCGCAAACAGTACATGGTTCGCTCCGGCGGCAGGGGGGGCGGGGAGTTCCAAGGGAGATGAACTTTTGAATCGCTGGAGGAAGATCTCCGACGCTGTAGTTCGGCGCCTTCCCCTATATCTGCGTGTCCTTGAAGAGGTCAGTGCCAGCGAAGAACGTCGACTCATGTCTTCTCAAGAACTAGGCGAGCGGGCCGGGGTCAGTCCTGCGCTGGTGCGAAAAGATTTCGCTTGGTTCGGAGAGTTTGGCAAACAAGGCGTCGGCTATGAAGTCGGGTTCTTAAAAGATGAATTAAGGCGTATTCTCAACCTGGATCGAGAAATTGCGGTAGGTCTTGTCGGCGCGGGCTCTCTGGGCTATGCTTTGGCGCGATACAACCAGGCGCGGGCAACGACGGACAGCTCGTTTAACATCCGCATTCGCGCTGTATTCGACAACGATCCGGAAAAAATCGGCAAACCTATCGGTGACTTAATCGTTCTGCCGATCGATGAATTCGCTGCGCAGAAAGAAAAGCTCAACTTGCGAATGGCCATTGTGACCGTGCCTGCTCGAAGCGCTCAGCAAGTCGTCGACGATATCGTTCGAACGGGCATTCGGGCTATTCTTAATTTTGCGCCCATAAAAGTGCATGTCCCTGAAGGTGTACACCTGGCCACTGCTGACCTCACTCTTGAGCTGCAGCGCTTGGCGTATTACCTTGACTCCTAACCGGTAATAGGCGAGGGTTTAGGTGAACAAACATATTACACAACAGTTTCCCGAAGGCAAAGAACGATACGTCCACGATATGTTCAGCCGGATCGCCCGGCGTTATGACCTCCTCAATCGGGTCCTCAGTTTTCGCACGGATGTCCGCTGGCGACGGCTGGCGGCGGATGCGGCGGAGCTCTCGCCGGGAGATGCCGTGCTCGATGTTGCAACCGGCACGGGGGATCTGGCGTTCGAATTGGCTCGCAGGGTTGGGCCGACGGGGCGCGTGGTGGGAGCGGACTTCGTAGAAGAGATGCTCAAAATTGCACGTGAAAAGGCGGCGCGCCTGCCGGTTGGCTCGGTGTGCGAGTTTCAGTGGGCGAACGCCATGGACCTGCCGTATGAAAACGGGGAGTTTCGCGCTGCTACCATTGGTTTTGCACTGCGTAACGTAGCGGATATCGCCGGTTGCCTGGCGGAGATGCGGCGTGTCGTCGAACCGGGCGGGAAAGTCGTTTCGCTGGAGTTGTCCAAACCGGTATGGCCGGTTTTCCGGCAAGTGTATTACTTCTACTTCTACAAGCTCGTACCGGTTATCGGACGCTTGGGGCAAGGCGTTGACGGGCCTTATACTTATCTCCCTAACTCATTGACGCATTTTCCCGACCAAGAAGGTTTGGCGCAAATCATGCGCCGCGTCGGATTGAAAAACGTAACTTACCGCAATCTTACCGGCGGTATAGCAGCCATACATGTTGGAACTGTATAGTGGAAGTACTATAACGGGCAATTCGTCCGGAAGGGGCATGAGCGAGCGGTGAAGTTGGCGCTAGACGGCATCATGCGTGAAATGAGCGGCCCCATGAATGAGGTCGAACGAGAGTTGCGTGCTATGTTTGCCGATGCCTCCGGCGAGGCGCAGGAAGTTGCGTTGCATCTCGTCGAAGGCGGTGGCAAACGGGTGCGGCCGCTTATGACCTTGCTTGGAGCACGGCTTTTCAGCGAAGATGCCGGGCCGGCTGTGCCAATTGCAGTGGCGGCCGAAATGATTCATATGGCGACGTTGGTCCATGACGATGTCATCGACAAAGCTGAAACGCGCAGGGGGCGGGAAACGGTAAACGCCCGTTGGAGCGATCATACGGCCGTACTGGCCGGAGACGCCCTTCTGGCCCGCGCACTTGTTCTCCTCGTCGATCGAACAACTCCTGAAGTTGTTCGCATTATGTCGGATATGGTCTATCGCATGTGTGAGGGCGAAATCGCCCAGCAAAATTCGATGTTCGACATCGACCAAAGCGAGGAAACTTACCTTCAGCGCATCGAGAAGAAGACGGCGTTGTTTTTCGCCGCCTGTTGTCAGACTGGGGGACTCATTCAAGGAGCCAGCCCGAGCGAGGCCAATGCGCTGTGGAACTACGGCCTCAATATCGGGATGGCATTCCAAATCGTCGACGATATGCTCGACATCACTGCTGCCGAGGAAGTATTGGGCAAGCCGGTTGGATCCGATTTGGCCTCGGGCGTGCTGACGTTGCCCGTGATCTACTTGATTTCGCAAAAAGAAGTTCCTGAATGGGTGCGGGAGACGTTGTCATCGCCGCCGCTTTCGCCTGAAGATGTGCAGGACATCATCGACCTGGTGCGCGGAAACGGTGCGCTCGATTATACGGAGTCGGTAGCGGCTTCGTTCATCGCGAAGGCGAAAGATCATCTTCTCGATCTTCCCGCCGGTGAAGTGAACGACTTTCTCGGAGTTGTCGCAGACGGGGTGCTGACGCGGCAATTTTAGCGACAGGTGTCTCCGTGATGTGGTGAGGATGGCAAGGTTTGTCGAATCAGGGGAGCCAACCGCGAGCGGATGAGCATGATGCGCTGGTCGCCAAAGAAATGACGGTCGTTGAGCATTTGGCGGAGCTGCGCTACCGTTTGCTCATCGGTTTGGCGAGTTTGATAGGCGGCGGAATACTCGGTTGGTATGGCGTCGGCTGGGTTCTCGAATTCTTTGCCTCGACCGTCGGGCAGCTCGTCTTTTTCAATCCGGCCGAAGCTCTCATGACCCGTGTCAAAATTGCTGTAACACTGGGAATCGTCGTTGCGGCTCCGGTCATCCTCTCGCAAATATGGCTTTTTATCATGCCGGCACTTTTTCCCCATGAGCGAAAAATTCTCGTCCGTTACGTTCCCATTGCTCTCGGGCTCTTTGTGCTCGGCCTTTTTTTTGGTTTTTTTGTCGTCTATCCGGTGGCGTTGCGCTTCTTCCTCGGAATTGGGCAAGATATGGCCGGAGCCATTTCAGTGGCAGATCATTTTACCTTCTTCGTATCAATGGTTCTCCCACCGGGTTTGGCGTTTCAGGTGCCTGTCGTCCTGCACGTCATGGGGCGGCTTGGGCTCATGAATCCGCTGCTTTTGCAACGCCGACGGCGTCACGTAATCTTCTGGTCTGTAGTGCTGGCGGCTATGTTGACGCCTTCAGACGGTATCTCGTTGTTCCTGCTGGCCGTGCCGCTGATCGTTCTGTTCGAAATCGGCTTGATGCTGGCACGGCGGGCGGCAAAAGAGCGTGAGTCGGCGAAGCCGCGATCGAACGGCGATGACCCGCCAATGGGGGAAATGGGTTAAAGATGGCCATCACCTTAAAAGACCTCCCTTGGGTCAACACTCTCGAACGTCTACGAACGCGAATTATCTACAGCGCTATCATTTGGCTGCTCTTTACTCTAGCGGCCTGGCTTGTCACTCGTCCCGTGATGGAGTATTTGGTCAGCATGCCGGGAGGTCCCGGCGAACTCGTTTTTACGACACCTCCCGAAGCGTTCACGTCCCGATTGAAGCTTGCTGCTGTGCTCGGAGGGGCTGTCAGCGTGCCGTTCGTGCTCTGGCAGCTGCGCGCCGCTTTCATTCCTTTGCTCAAGCCCCCAGATCAGCGCTTGAGCTTGTGGTTTATCTTGTTTGCTTCGCTGCTCTTTTACGCCGGGCTCGCTTTTTCGGTTTTTGCCGTGATGCCTGTCGCGTTGCGATTTCTGCTCGGATTCGCCGGGACTGAACTGCAGCCGTTGATACGGGCTGCGAGCTACATTCAGTTCGTCATTTTTTTCTGTCTACCGTTTGCTGTCGTTTTTCAGATGCCGGTGATCGTATTTTTCCTCGCGCGAATCGGGATTCTAACCGCCGAAGCCATGCGGAGATCGCGCCGTGTCGCGATATTTGTCATTGCGGTTGTGGCGGCGGTTCTTACGCCGGCGGATGTTTTTTCCATGATCTTGATGGCGATTCCCATGCTGGTCCTGTATGAGCTGAGCATTCTCTTGGCGCAGTGGGCGAGCCGGGCAGGAGCGCCGTCGTCTGAGCGCCAATAAGCATATGGACAGCATGCCTTCAAAGGAGCGAAAAGTTTATGGAGCAAACATTTATCATCATCAAGCCCGAAGCGGTCGCTCGAGGTTTGGTCGGGGAAATTTTGCGCCGTTTTGAACAGAAGGGTCTCAAGATTGTGCGGCTTGAAATGACGCAGATTTCCGAGGAAAAGGCTCGGGTACATTACGGCCACCACGCGGACAAGCCGTTTTTCCCGGGCTTAATCCAAGCGATTACCGCCGGGCCGGTGGTCATGGCCATTTTGGAAGGCCCCAATGCAATCAAGATCGTTCGCAACATCATCGGAGCCACCAACCCGGCCGAGGCGCTGCCGGGCACGATACGCGGCGATTTTGCGTTGGAGCTGCCGTATAACATGGTACACGCTTCGGACGCACCGGAAACGGCTGCTGAAGAAATCGAGCGTTTCTTCGGATGAATCGGACGTGATGGAGTGCCCCTGGATGGAGGCACTCCTTCAGATTCGCAGGCAAATTTTGTCGCGCCTGTATCGAAGCCCATACATACCTTCATTTCAGGCCAAAGCGTACTCGGACTTGTCTCTCCCCGCTGGTAATCTGGTCGCCGCTTTGCTATATTAAGAAGGTTGAATTTCAAGCGGTGGGGGTGCCGTTGTGAACCTTTGGTTTACTGAAGAGCAAACTGCTCATGTGCGTTTGGGCGTGCGTGTCAAAGAGGTCCTTCACTCCGAGGACACTCCTTTTCAGAAGCTCGCAGTCATCGATACCGAACAGTTCGGTCGAGTGCTGCTTCTGGACAACATGTTTCAGACGACAGAGCGCGACGAGTTCGTTTACCATGAAATGATCGCCCATATTGCCATGGTTACTCACCCCAGCCCGCGTCGTGTCGCTGTCATCGGCGGCGGCGATGGCGGTGCGGTGCGCGAGATACTTAAACATCCTGAAGTTGAGAGTGTAACATTAATTGAAATCGATGAACGCGTGGTTGAGGTGAGTCGGCGTTTCCTGCCGTCCATCAGTTCAGCGCTGGATGACGAGCGCGTCACCGTGTTGCCCCAAGACGGCATCGTGCACATTCGCGAAACTGCGGCGGCTTATGATGTCGTTCTGGTGGATTCGACCGAGCCGGTCGGTGCGGCCGTCGGGTTGTTCACCGCGGAGTTTTACGAAAACGTGGCCGCCGCATTGAAGGATGACGGGCTGGTGGTTGCCCAGACGGAATCGCCGTTTTTTAATGCGGAACTTTTGCGGAACGCTCATTTGGCGCTCAAACGAGTGTTTCCGGTCACCAGGACTTATTTGGCGTCGGTGCCGACCTATCCGAGTGGTTTGTGGAGCTTTACCATCGGATCCAAAGTTTATGATCCATTGACGGCCGATGTTCAGCGCCTGGAGCGTATTGAGACGAAGTACGTTACGCCGGAACTGTTCCGGAGTGCTTTTGTTTTGCCGCGTTTTGTACAGACGCTGCTCGATGCGGAATGATTCGGGCAGCTGGACGGTTGCCTCAAAAGAAGGCCGAGAGGAGCGGATGCCGTTATCGCACGCTTTTTATGTAGTGTCGATGAACCATTGGATCATTCGCCGGTCTTGCTCGGCGCTCCGTTTGACGGAACGACCAGCTTTGTGCCCGGCACTCGTTTCGGACCGCGGCGCATCCGCGAGGTATCGGAAGGGTTAGAGAGCTACAGCCCGGCATTACGCCGTGATCTGGAAGAGCTGGTTTTTTTCGATATGGGCGATCTGGAACTCCCCTTCGGGAATCCCAGAAAAGCGCTCGAACACATTGAAGACGTTTTGAAACCTATTTTCCAAGCGGGACGCCTTCCTGTCATGCTGGGGGGCGAACACACCATTACGCTTGCAGGCGTGCGAGCAGCGCTTGCAACGTATCCGGATTTGATTATCATTCAATTTGATGCACATGCCGACCTACGACATGAGTACTGTGGCGAAGAGATTTCCCATGCAACTGTTATGCGCCGGATAACTGAGGCGATCGGAGGCGAACGTGTTTATCAGTTTGGCATACGCTCGGGTACTCGCGAAGAATTTGAGTTTGGCAGAGAAAACACTCGCTTTTTCCCGGGCAACGGGTTAGAAGGCGTTTTGCGAGCCGCCACGGAGGAGTTGGGCGAACGCCCGGTCTATTTGACCGTCGACATCGATGTCGTCGATCCTGCCTTCGCACCGGGAACGGGGACGCCTGAACCCGGGGGATGGACTGCGAGCGAGTTGTTCGATGCACTCCATGCCATCCGAGATCTCAATGTGATTGGCTGTGATTTGGTCGAAGTATGCCCGGCGGCCGAGCACGGAGTCGTTACATCGATCCTGGGGGCCAAAGTGGTGCGCGAAATGTTGTTGGCTTTTGGCTTCCCCCGCTCGCAGCGGGCGTGGAGCTAGCATGAAGGTCTCCAAGGCATATCATTGCTGTGGGTCGCGTATTCCTCAACGGCTGTGCACTGTGATGGAGGTCGAGTTTGACGATGAAATATATTTTCATCACCGGCGGCGTCGTATCAGGCCTCGGTAAAGGCATCACGGCCGCCTCTTTAGGGAGGCTGCTCAAAAGCCGGGGATTGCGGGTTGCCATTGCCAAGCTGGATCCGTATTTGAATATCGATCCCGGCACGATGAGCCCGCTGCAGCACGGAGAGGTATTCGTAACCGACGACGGTGCGGAAACCGACCTCGATCTGGGCCATTACGAGCGGTTTATCGACACCAATCTTTCATACCGCTGCAATGTCACGACCGGGCAGATTTATTGGTCGATCTTGACCAAGGAGCGCCGGGGCGAGTTTCTCGGTGGCACGGTTCAAGTGATCCCTCATGTGACCAACGAAATCAAGGAGCGCATTCGCCAAGTGACCGAAGAGCGCGAGGCGGATGTCACCCTGGTGGAAATCGGCGGTACCGTCGGCGACATTGAGGGGTTGCCGTTCCTCGAGGCCATTCGGCAGATGAAAGCCGAAGTCGGCCGCGACAACTGCCTATATGTGCACGTCACTTTGGTGCCGTTCATCGGTGCGTCACAAGAGGTCAAGACGAAGCCGACTCAGCACAGTGTCAAAGAGCTTCGCAGCCTCGGTATTCAACCCGATATTATCGTGTGCCGATCGGAGTATCCGCTGTCGGAAGAAACCAAAGCCAAGATTGCCCTCTTCTGTGACATCGATGTCGAAGCGGTCATCGAAAACGTGGATGTCGAGACGATTTACGAAGTGCCGCTGATGTTCGAACGGCAGCGGCTGGATAACATTGTCATTCGCCGCCTGAATTTATCCGCTGGAGAGCGGGATCTTAAGGAATGGCGTGAAATGGTCGAGCGCATCAAAAATCCCATTCATGAGGTCACGGTAGGGATCGTAGGCAAATACGTCGCCTTGCCCGATGCGTACCTCAGCGTTGCCGAGGCGCTCAACCATGCCGGTATCAGCAACGATGCCCGGGTTAACATTCAATGGATTGATTCCGAGCAGATTGAAGCCGGGGACCTCACGCCGTTGGAAGAAGTCGACGCGATTCTGGTGCCGGGTGGATTTGGCGACCGGGGCGTTGAAGGCAAAATCCGCGCGGTGCAGTATTGCCGCGAAAATGGGGTACCCTTTTTAGGCATATGTCTCGGCCTGCAGTGCGCAGTCATTGAATACGCACGCAACGTCGTGGGCCTGGAGGGAGCGAACAGCACCGAATTTGCACCGGATACGCCGCATCCCGTGGTTCATATTCCCCCTGAAAAGCGGGATGGAACCGAAATGGGAGGTGCGATGCGCTTAGGCAGCTATCCGTGCGAAATTCAGCCAGGCACCGTTGCGTATGATGTCTACAAGACCAAACTGATTCGGGAGCGCCATCGCCATCGCTACGAGGTCAATAATGAGTATCGGAAACTGCTGGAAGATGCGGGCATGACATTCTCGGGGCTTTCGCCCGATGGAAATTTGGTGGAGATCATGGAATTGTCGACGCACCCGTGGTTTGTAGCTTCGCAATTTCATCCGGAATGGCAGTCGCGCCCAAACCGTCCGCATCCGTTGTTTTATGGCTTCGTCCAGGCCGCTTTGGCGCGGCAAGGTGCGCGGGTATGACCGTGCCGCGAGGCGTTTGGACGTTTTTGCCATAACCGAGGTGCCCTTTTGCATGGCCGTGAGTAGAATGGAGAGACCGTATCTGGTATAATGGCGTAAAACCTGCACAATCCGGACCAAGGGGTGACCCGAAATGGTCAGAATGAAGGTTAAGGTAGTGGGGCTTGAACAACATTCCATGAATCCCGTCGTCATTATCACTGATGCTGACGAAAAAGGGTTCATCCCCATCCTCATCGGACCCTCCGAAGCGCAAGCCATCAGCCAGGGCATGGAGGGGACGAGTTTGCCACGTCCCATGACTCACGATTTGCTGAAGAACATCATCATGGAGTTAGGGGCAAAGGTAAAGCGGATTGTGATTCACGACCTCAGGGAAGAGACGTACTACGCCAACGTCGTTCTCGAATCTGGCGGAAAAGAAATCGAAGTTGATGCCAGGCCGAGCGACGCGATTGCACTGGCGTTGCGAGTCGACGCACCGATTTACGTGTCGGAAGAAATCGCAGCCAGGGCTGTCATTGCCAACACCAAGGCTGACGAAGAAATGGAAGAGTTCAAGCGCTTCTTGGAAAACTTGAGCCCGGAGGATTTCGAGCGCAACTTGAGGGGATAATCTCAGCTCCTGTATCATTTCACGGCGATTTGTGCATACTCCGCAGTGGGGCCCTTTCGGGCCCCAACTCCACTTCACGTACGTAGACGACATGGGTTGCATTGCCAGAGTGCAGAATCATGCCCCGCGCGGCATGAGCGATACGCATGCCAACCGCGGCTCACCTTCACGGCCGGTGCACTCTCATTCACTATGTTTTCGGAATCAATAAGCAGGAGTTTAGCTGCGCCTGCAGAAGAATAAGGTCCGTTACCGTAACGGCATGCCGACCCGCCTTCCCAAGGTACCGCCAAGGGTTGGGAATCCTCGAATGCCCATGTCCCCTTACATTTAAGAACTGAAAAATGTATTGCACGACTGATTTACGTCATAATAAAGTACCAGGTCGTGGCTCATTTGTTTAGAGCGAATATCGCCGGAGTTCAGGGGCTATCCGACGGGTAAGCTAGCCAGAAAGATTCTACTAGATGAACTAAACACCCACCACATGTAGTACTCGTTCCCTACGTTTTAACGCTGAAGCCGTCTGGGGAAACATTTCTCCCCCCGATGCGGCAATCATCTTGAGAAACGCAAACTGAATCGGACCGCGCGTTTTGCCGACCCGAGGTATGATTTTGCCTGTACGGTCGACGGCGGTACAAGGAGGCTTCTCGCTTGAATATTGCGGAACTACAGGCTAAAACCGATTCTGAATTGCAAGCGCTTGCCAAGGAGTACGATGTATCGGCTCCTAGCGATTTGAACAAGCAAGATCTGATCATGCAGCTCTTGCGTGCGGATACGGAAAAAGAAGGACTGATCTTTGCGCGGGGAATATTGGAAATATTGCCGGACGGATATGGATTTCTGCGTGTCAATAATTACTCGCCCGGTCCGGATGACGTGTACGTCTCTCCCTCGCAGATCCGCCGCTTCTCGCTTCGGACTGGCGATCTCGTCTTGGGTCAGGTTCGGAAGCCCAAAGAAGGTGAGCGATACTACGCGCTGCTGCGCGTGAAAGCCGTAAATTTCCGGGATCCCGAGGAAGCGCTTAAACGCCCACATTTTGATCAGCTCACACCGGTATATCCGGACACGCGCTTACGGCTCGAAGTCCAGGGCCAAAAAGATGTAGCCACTCGCCTCATTGACATTATCGCTCCTCTCGGAAAAGGCCAGCGTGGACTCATTGTCGCTCCCCCGAAAGCCGGTAAAACCACCGTCCTCAAGAAGCTCGCCAACAGCATCTCAACCAACCATCCGGAAGTCGTACTCATGGTATTGCTGATTGACGAACGTCCCGAAGAAGTAACCGACATGCAGCGATCGGTCCAAGGGGAAGTCATCAGCTCCACCTTTGACATGCCGCCCGAGAACCATGTCCGGGTCGCGGAAATTGTGTTGGAACGCGCCAAGCGGTTGGTTGAGCACGGCATGGACGTCGTCATTTTGCTCGACAGTATCACGCGGCTTGCACGGGCACAAAATTTGATTGTACCTCCGAGCGGGCGCACGCTCTCCGGCGGTGTGGATCCGGCGGCGCTGCATAAGCCGAAGCGCTTCTTTGGGGCAGCACGCAATCTTGAAAACTCCGGCAGCTTGACGATTTTAGCGACCGCCCTGATCGAGACCGGCAGCCGCATGGACGAGGTCATTTATGAAGAGTTTAAGGGAACGGGCAACTGCGAACTTCATCTCGACCGCAGCTTGGCTGAACGCCGTATTTTCCCCGCAATCGATTTGTTCAAGTCGGGAACGCGCAAAGAAGAACTGCTGCTGTCCGAGCGGGAGCTCGAAATGATGTGGGTGCTGCGGCGAGCCATGGCCAACCTGGGGACGGCCGACACCATGGATCTGTTGATTGAACGCATTACAAACACGAAGTCCAACGAAGAATTCATGGAAATGATTTTGGCAAGTCCGTTTGCGGAAAACGTACGGGGTTGATCGTGTTAAAACCTGCATGAACATGCATAAACCCACAAAGATCGCCTCATTATTTCAAAAAAGCAGGAGGACCCGCGCAGCTAGGTAGCGAAAAGGCAAGCTTGTAATACGTACTTGTAACTTTTTTGCGGTCCCGAAGCAGAAACCGAAACGAAGAGTTGGGGGCGGACATGCAGCTGCGACGCTGGATTCATCCACTACTTCTCATTGTTTTTCTCGGAAGCGCGTTTACGCTCGCTCGGGTCGCTCAGGAGCCGGTGGGCGGTGCAGACGACGTAACGGAAGATATACGAGCGCGCTTGTATTCGGGAAATACCTTCGAGGACGCATCTTTCAATGCGGCTGAATCTTTATTGCCGACTTGGCTCACCAACGTTGACGTCAATGAGGATGTTGCGACGACGGACGAGCCAACCGGAGCGCTCGCTGCAGATCAAGGCGATGATGCGGCGGAATCCGCACCTCCGTTGCCTGAAGTAATCATCCATGTGGTGCAGCCGAACGAAACGCTGAGCGACATCGCACGCAAATACGGCATCAAGATGGACACTATCATTGCCGCAAATGCAATTCACGATCCCAACCGGATTCGAGTCGGGGACGAACTGCGAATCTTAACTCAAGACGGCGTGCTGCATCGCATCCAACCTGGTGAAAGTTTGTGGGAAATTTCGCGGCGCTATAATGTGAGCATTGAGGAAATTGCAGCGATTAACCGCATTCCGGAGCCGAGTCGCATTACCGCGGGCACGGAAATTTTCTTGCCCGGCGCTGAGGCCGCCCGGGCGCAACAATATCGAGAAGCGGTCGTCGACGCTTCGGGACGACTCATCCGGAATTTCAGCTGGCCCGTGCAAGGACCGATATCGTCGCCTTTTGGCCCGCGCTGGGGCCGAATGCACCAAGGCCTTGACATCGCCGTGGTCACCGGAACCCCGGTCAGAGCCGCAGCGAGCGGACGGGTGACATTCAGTGGAGACAACGGCGGCTACGGGCTTCTTGTCATCATCGACCACGGAAACGGCGTCGAGACCCGCTATGCACACAACTCGCAGCTGCTCGTCAAAGTCGGCGACCGTGTGCAGCGCGGGCAAGTCATTGCCCGCAGCGGCAACACGGGCAACTCAACCGGACCGCACGTACATTTTGAGATCCGCCAGTATGGACAAGCGGTAGACCCGCTGCTGTATCTCCGCTGAAACGCAAATGCGTTGGTCCCGGATTCGAGGTTGTCTTTTTGTTCGCGCGCGTGTTACACTGGTGGGTAGTTTTTGAGGCAGATTGACGCGAGCATTCCCAGGCTGGAATTCGCTGCCCGACGGAAACGTATTTTGCGTCAGTGTTTGTGAAGAATCGAGGTGAACGGATATGAAGCAGGGAATTCATCCGCAGTATTACAAGGCGCGCCTTGTTTGCGCTTGCGGCGAAAGCTTTGAGGTGGGCTCGACACGTCCGGAACTTCGCACGGAAATTTGCTCGAAGTGCCATCCCTTCTACACCGGCGCTCAACGCATCGTTCACACCGGTGGGCGTGTAGAGCGCTTCCGCCGCAGATTTGGCGAACAAGCCGAGTTGCAATGATGACCGGCAAGCGGATTTGCCAAAGAGGCCAGAAGGCCTCTTTTTTTATTGTTGACCTCGCGGTTTTTTGTTACAATATGCGGTGTGCACATTTATGTGCAAACGACTGCCGTAGGATGGGGATTTCATGGAAATCGTGCGGATCGGCGAAAAACTGGTGAGCAAGGCGAAAATCCACCGCCGCATTGAGCGCATTCTCGACTTGCGCATGTCGGGAATGTCACAGCAGGAAGTTGCTCAACAGGAAGGCGTCGACCGCTCTTTTATTTCGCGGCTCGAGGGTTTGGGCGAATTGCGCAAGGGCGGACGCCTGGCCCTCATAGGCTTTCCCGTGGCCAATAAAGAGGAGATCGCAGAGATCGCCCATCGTGAGGGAGTCGAATTCTTGCTGCTTTTCAACGACAAGGAACGGTGGGAAGTCGTTTCGGATTTAACCGGCCCCGAGCTGTTCAACCGAATTATGGAATGGATCGCGCGGCTCAAGGAGTTTGACGCGGTCGTCTTTATCGGTTCCGATATGCGCATTCGGCTGGCCGAAGCCGTGCTCGGTCAGGAAGTGGTGGTCGGTTTGAATTTGGGTGAGTCGCCGATTCGTGGGGATCGATACGTAGACCCCGCTCTCGTGGCCGAAATTCTTCAGGGCCTGAGAGCATGAGGGAGGTCATGTTGTGGCAAAACGCGTCGTCGGGATCAGTCTCGGATCCAAAGCGCGCGACCATCAAACCGAGGTGCAAGTCCTTGGTGAAACCGTCTATATTGAGCGCCGTGGAACCGACGGCGACTTGAACGAAGCTGCACGGCTGCTGCGTGAACTCGACGGGAAAGTCGACGCTTTCGGCCTCGGCGGTATCGATCGTTATCTTTTTGCCGCCGGGCGGCGGTATGTCATTCGCGACGCGGAGCGCTTGGCATCGCAAGCGAAGCGCACACCCGTTGTCGACGGGGCCGGTTTGAAGGACAGCCTGGAACGCCGAGTGATTCAATATCTGCACGAAGAGGGCATCATTTCCTTTCGGGGCAAGCGGGTGCTCATGGTGGCGGCGGTCGACCGCTTTGGCATGGCGGAGGCGCTGGCGGCCAGCGGATGCGACCTCGTTTTCGGCGATCTCATGTTTGCACTGGGCATCCCGGTTCGATTGCGTTCGCTGCGTGGATTGAGCCGACTCGCACGTTTGGCGTTGCCCGTCATCACCCGGTTGCCGTTTAAGGTTCTCTATCCAACCGGTGCGAAACAACATGAAATTCGACCGAAATACCGAGAGGTCTACGAATGGGCTGACATCATTGCCGGTGATTTCCATCTTATTCGCCGTCATTTACCCGAGAAATTGACCGGGAAAATCATTCTGACGAACACAGTGACACCCGCGGATCGGCAGTTGCTGCGTGAACGGGGCGTCGCCACCCTGATCACGACAACTCCAAACCTTGGCGGGCGTTCATTCGGGACGAATGTCATCGAAGCGACGCTGGTGGCCGTATCGGGTCGTCGAGCTGAAGAGCTGCGCCCGAGCGACTACTTCCAACTCCTCGACATGCTGGAGTTTCGGCCGTGGGTGGAATCGCTGCAGTCGGAAACGGCAATGGCAGGATCATCGGTCTGAACCAATCAAAAGGATTTGGCAGCGGAAGGCGGCTGCTTGGCCGCCGTCGGACTGGCCGAATGAGGGGGATTATTCAATGCAGCGATTCGCGTTCATCGTTCATCCGCTCGAAATAGGTGATTTTGCCCGTAAGTTTCCTGTGGCTAAACGTTTGCCGGAGCGTTTTGTCGAAGGCGTTTTTCGTCGGGTTCCCGCGCTTAAGCTCTCTACGATACGCGGCATACGCAGCGCGACGGGAGTCGAGGCCGAGGGGTGGTTCATCGCCTGTCCGTTGACGGCGCGGCAGATGCTCGAACTGCCTGTTGACAAAGTGTTGCGCAAGATCATTCAGGCGGGCAAAAAAGCCGAGGAGCTCGGGGCGCCCATCGTCGGCTTGGGGGCGTTTACGGCGGTTGTCGGCGATGCGGGCATTACCGTCTCGGAGTCGCTGTCCATTGCCGTGACCACCGGGAACAGCTATACGGTGGCTACGGCGCTTGAAGGTATCGAATACGCCGCCGAACGGATGGAAGTCAATTTGGCGGATACCCGAATCGCTATTTTGGGGGCGTCGGGAAGCATAGGAAAAGCGTGTGCCCGTATTTTGGCCCGACGCGGGTTTGAGTTGGAGCTGGTCGCCCGGGATCGGCAAAAGCTCGAAGAGCTGGCTGATGAGTTGGAGAGCGTACAAGGCGCACGCCCGACCGTTAGCACGAATATCAGCGAATCGGTGCGGCGAGCCGGGGTCGTCGTGGCCGTTACGAGCGCGATCGACGCCGTCGTGCCTGCGGAAGATCTTCTGCCAGGAGCTATTGTGTGCGATGTCGCTCGGCCACGCAATGTGGCGGCGAGCGTAGCTCAGCTGCGGGATGACGTGTTCGTGTTTGAAGGCGGCGTCATCTCGGTGCCGGGTGATGTCGATTTTGGCTTTAATTTTGGCTTCCCTCCGAAGACGTCCTACGCCTGCATGGCGGAAACCATGATTCTCGCTTTGGAAAATCGTTATGAGAACTTCAGCTTAGGGCGCGACCTCGATGTAGACCGGGTGGAAGAGATCCAAGCACTTGCCAAGAAGCACGGCTTCCGGTTGGCCGGCTTGCGCAGTTTCGAAAGAGCGGTCACGGATGAGTATATTGAGCGGGTGCGTGAGAATGCTAAGCGCGCCAAGCGACTCTCGCCGGCATTAGCCTAAAGCGACGCCGAAAGTGGGCCATCGGACTGCATGCCGAGGCAGGCTTGTCTCGTGTTGACTTAGTGGGAGGATGTGGTATAATGTCCGCCAGAATCTTCACAGGCGGATGCTTGTTGCCCATTCGGCATTGCGGTCGGATGTCCTACAACATCATGCACAAACGGTTAGGAACAAGCGCTGGTGCCTCACAAGGCCAAGCGCTTGAATGGTCTATGCTCCGAATCGGTGGCATGTTCATCCCCCTCTTCACCGATCATACATTTCGGGAATCTCGCAAGCGGTTCCCGATGAGAAAGGAAGACCGTTCTTGCCGGAAAAGGAAGTCGTGCTCACTGCAGAGGGTTTGGCCAGGCTGGAAAAAGAGCTACAGCACCTGAAGACTGTCCGTCGGCGTGAAGTGGCCGAGCGAATCAAGAGGGCGTTGGAGTTCGGGGACATCTCGGAGAATTCGGAATACGATGATGCGAAGAATGAGCAAGCTTTTGTAGAGGGAAGAATCATTACGCTCGAAAAAATGCTCAGGAACTCGCGGGTCGTCGACGAAGAATCCATTGACGCGAGCATCATCACCATCGGTTCGAAAGTAACGGTAAAGAATTTGAACACAGGGGACACCATGTCTTTTATGATCGTCGGTTCGGCGGAGTCCGACCCGAGTGAGAATCGGATTTCAGATGAATCCCCTGTCGGCCGAGCACTTATTGGCAAAAAGGTGGGCGATGTCGTCGAAATCGACGTGCCCGCCGGCAAGCTCAACTATGAGGTTATGGAAGTGACTCGGTAGTTCCCCGGTAGAGAAGGGTTCTTCAGCCGCGCCCTACAATGATGTCTAGCGGGCGCGGCTCTTTTTGTGCAGCTGTCATTTCGCGCTGTAGAATGCGCTATAGAAAGGAGTTGCAGCCATGACTCCGGGTGAAGGACAGGAGAACCGCGTACAAGCTGCGGTGTCTGAAAACGAAGGTACGGAAGTCGATGCCGAACTGGAGCAGTTGAACGATCAGATGCGTTTTCGGCGCGAGAAACTGCAGGCACTGCGTGCAGCTGGCAGCGATCCGTTTATGGCCTCGTTCAAACCGACGCATCATGCGGACGAAATCAAGGAAAATTTCGCAAGCCTGGAAGGCCATCCCGTCGCAGTTGCCGGCCGTCTGATGTTGCTGCGTTCTCAAGGGAAGCTGAGCTTCGGCGATTTGCAAGACGCTTCGGGACGCATTCAGCTTTTCGTCCGGCAGGATGTGCTCGGTGAAGAAGCATACAAGGCGTTTCGCGAGCTCGACCTGGGCGACATTATCGGCGTGTCCGGCCAAGTCATGAAGACCCGCCGGGGCGAAATCAGCGTTCAGGTGGAAAACTTTGTGCTGCTTGCCAAGGCACTGCGGCCGCTGCCGGAAAAATGGCACGGCTTGCGGGACGTCGAGCAAAGGTATCGTTACCGCTATCTCGACTTGATCACGAATCCAGAATCCAGGCACGTTTTTGTGACGCGCAGCCGCATCATTCAAGAGATCCGCAACTTCCTCGTCGAACGCGGTTACATAGAAGTTGAAACGCCGATGCTGCATCCGATCCCCGGAGGTGCCGCCGCCCGGCCGTTTGTCACTCACCACAATGCGCTCGATATGGATTTGTACTTGCGCATTGCGCCGGAATTATATTTGAAGCGACTGCTCGTCGGCGGGTTCGAGCGCGTGTTTGAGATCGGCAAGACGTTTCGCAACGAAGGCGTGTCGACGCGCCACAACCCGGAATTCACCCTGCTCGAAGCGTACGAGGCGTACGGCGACTGCGAATCGATGATGCAGACGACGGAGCAATTGATCGCACATGTTGCTCAAGCCGTAACGGGCGGAACCCAAATCGTCTATCAAGGACGGGCGATTGATTTGACGCCGCCTTGGCGACGCATCACGATGCTCGATGCGATTTTGGAATATACGGGTGTCGATCTGCGTGGTGTCGAAAGCGACGAGGAGGCGCGGGAGGCAGCGCGGAAAGCCGGGTTCAAGATCGAGGACGGGTTGAGCTACGGCGATGTCATTAGCCATTTGTTTGAGGAATACGTGGAACCGCATCTCATTCAGCCGACTTTTGTGGTGCAGCATCCCGTCGAAATTTCGCCTCTGGCCAAGCAAAATCCCAAGGATCCTCGGTTTACGGATCGCTTTGAGCCATTTATCAACGGTTGGGAAGTTGCCAACGGCTTTTCCGAGTTGAACGACCCGATCGAACAGCGCCGTCGCTTTGAGGCGCAAATGGTCCAGCGTGCCGCGGGCGACGACGAAGCGCATCGCATGGATGAGGATTATATTCGCGCCCTTGAATACGGTATGCCGCCGGCCGGTGGTCTCGGCATCGGCATCGATCGGCTGACGATGCTGCTGACCGATTCGGCATCCATTCGCGACGTCATTCTGTTTCCTCACATGCGCCGCCGGCTGTAAGAGTTAGAGTAGGAAAAAGTCTTGACCGAGATTTGAATCTGTGCTAACATCATGTCTTGCCGCGAGGCCATCGTCTTAATGACGTGCGGCCCGCACGACGTCAACAGTAGCGAAAGATGTTCGCAGGAATGAATTTCCTGCGAAAAGCATGTTGACTGAGTGCTGCAAACGTGGTAAGATGAAATTTG
>CALKAQ010000017.1 GCA_937983075.1 uncultured bacterium
GCAGGCGAGGGCAGATAGCTCAGCCGGTTAGAGCGCTACGCTCACATCGTAGAGGCCGGGGGTTCGAGTCCCTCTCTGCCCACCAACGCCTCAAAAACGCCCTCCTGGAGCGGGTTTCCAGGAGGGCGTTTGACTTATATGTCCGCCGATAGAGGCGGGAAAAAGCGAATTTCGTGCGACAATATTGCGACCAAATGTGCACGTGTACACGCCAAATTTGGCTTTTTATTCATGTCAAGGAGTGAATGTCATGCTCACGGCGCTCGAAGCTCTCCAACGCCTGCGTGAAGGCAATGAACGTTTCGCATCTGGCTTGAGGAGCCTGGAAAGCCTTGTCAGCCCGATCCGCCGTGAAGAACTGGTGTCGGACCAAGAACCGTTTGCGATCATTCTCGGCTGTTCGGATTCCCGGGTGCCCGCTGAAACCATTTTTGACCAAGGTTTGGGAGATTTGTTTGTCATCCGTGTGGCCGGAAATATCGTTGCGCCTTCGCAAGTAGGGAGCGTTGAATTTGCAGTGGAACGCTTTGGCACTCGACTCGTCGTCGTGTTAGGCCACACACATTGCGGAGCGATTCGGGCGACGCTCGACGACGTGCTGCGGACCAACGCCTGCCAATCCAAAAACTTGCTCTCGATTGTCAATCGGATTCGCCCTCATGTTGAACAGTTGTTTGACCAAAATCAGCTTTCGGGCGATCTGGAGCAGCTTGAGCGCTTGGCAGTCCGGGCCAATGTACGTGCAGCTACCAGGCATCTGCGCTATGAGGACGAAGTCTTAAGGCCTTATATTGAGCGTGAAGGGCTGCTGATTGTCGGAGCCGAATACTCGCTCGAAACTGGAATCGTTGATTTCTTTGACCTGCCCCAAAACGTCCATTTGGATGATTGCACGGCGTGACCAGATTAGCCCGGCTTCTTGCTCAGCGATTCGGCTCTGCTTGTTTTTGCCCGCGGTTCGCGGTGGCCAAAGCCCCGCCTGGAGCAGGCTCCAGGCGGGGCTTGTTGTCATGGCACATGCGTTGGCAACCGCCAGCCGGCCGACTGCTGCCCGCTGCGGCCGCTTACTGCTGGACGACGCGGAATGCGTTGATCGCAGCTTCGCCGCCTGAATCCGTGGACGCATACAGATAGAAGTAGAGCTTCGAAGGATCCAGGGAGCCGACGTTGAGGCTGCCTTGATAGACTTGGTTGTCGTTGATATGGACGGTTACGTTAAAGTTCTTGCCGCTCACATGGGTCAATGTCCAGCGGAGTTTGGCCGGATAGGAGATGTTTGCGTTCAATCCGCTGAACGAACCGTCGCCGCCGGAGAGAATGGCGGACAGTACGTTGGTTGGGCTGACCGTGAGACGGAAGCCGTTGTAGCCGTAAATGTCTTCGCCATGGTAAATGGCACCCGCAAACGCCGGATTCATTTCCCGTACGGTAACGCTGGCGTAGTCAATTTCGATGATGGTCGTGCGGCCGGTAAGATCAATCGGCTGCGAGAGAACGAGACCCAACTGATTGTTGTCCCAGCTGCCGGACTGAAATCCCCCTAACCGCAATTGGCCCGCAGCGTAATCAACATCGATCCAAGCTTGCGTGCTTGTTCCCCAGGCTTGTACGAGGTCTTCGGCTCCGAGGCCGGTATCCGTGTGAAAGCGGGTTGAAAAGTCGGTGTCGATTATGACGTATTCAGCGGCGAATGCGCCAAAACTCAACACCAGAACAAGAGCAGTTGCAACGAGAACGGTGGAAAGATTCTTCAAAAAAAGCCCTCCTTTAGTTGAGATTTAAAAGTCAGATACTTGGTTCTTCACCTTGTTGGAGTTTCCTGCAGTATTTTTTTAAAAATAAACGCGGTCAGAATGCTCTGCGAGATGTGGGGCTTGGGGATTCCGAATTGTGGGCGCCGTTCCATGACGCCGGAGCCGCTGATGTCGGTCGAGACGTCGTGCTGAAGGCATCCCAGGCAGGTCGGTCTCAGCCGTAGACGTCGCGCTGACGGTATCCTCTCAGTCCGAAGGCCATGAGAATGGCAGCCGCAAGCGTTAAAACAACCAAGCTCAGCCAATGGATTTCTTCAACCGGCAGCTGAGGTACGTTCCCAAACGGAGTCAGGATTTTCAGCCACTCGGGAATCCGCAGGAGGCCGCCAAAATAGATCACGAAAAAGGAGTATCCCAGATAAAACCAGGCGAAGCTCGCATGCCGCGGCTTGCAGCCAATGAGCAGAGCGGCGACGCCCACCATCACCCAGATGGCCGGGATATAAACCAAGGCGGCTCGGAGGATGAGGGAGAACGAAAATGGCTCATCCATGACCGTCGCGGTCAGCGACCAAAAGCCAAGTGCCGTAAGCAGCTGCATGACAACGGCTGCCATGACGGCGGTGACCAGATAGCTGCCGGCGAGTGACGGCCGTGATACAGCGCGTGCCAACAACGGTTCAATGCGATTTGCGTTTTCTTCCGCTTTCAGTCTCAACACCGTCAAAACCGCGGGAATGGCGCTGAGCATGGACAGCACCGCCATGACGACCGTGAGGAACTGTTCGGTCAGCGCGTGGCCTTCCGTCATCGGAAGCAACAGCTGCATCAATTCGCTGTTCGAAAAGAAGGATTCAATGTCGCCGAATACGGAGCCGTAGGAAGCGGCGAGGACGAACATCCCAATCGCCCAACTGATGATTGCGGTTCGCTGCAGCCGCAGCACGAGGCCGACCGGGCTCAGCAGGAACTTTGAGGCGAATTTTCGCCCTGGTCTCGCTGGGATCAAGCCGGCGCCCAAATCCCGGCTCGAGTTCAGGTACAGCGCAAATGCGCCGACGACGAACCCGGCGATGAGAGTGACCACCACGGGCCACCACGTGTTGTTGACATAAACTTGCGTCCGCAGCACCAATCCCAATGGTGAGAGGAGCGCTAAAGGTTCGCTGCTCACATCGCCGACGGCACGTACCAAATAGGCGACAATGAGAGCGCCAAACGCGAGACCGAGCGTCCCGCGCGACGTTTCGGCAAGTTGTGCAGCCAGCGCGGTGAGGGCAGCAAAAAAGATGCCGGATACCGCAAGAACGGCTCCGTAAAGCAAGGAACCGTGCAGATCCATCGATTCTATGCCTAATCCGTACAGACTGAAGCCGACGAGAGCGCCCAAAATGACGTTGACCAGGCTGACGACGAGCAATGCGGCAGTGATGTGCGCCAAGCGGCCCACGGGCAGTGAACGGATCATTTCGTCACGTCCGCTTTCTTCGTCTTGCCGGGTGTGGCGTGTGACAAGCAGAATGCTCATGATTCCGACGGTCAACGCCGAGAACAGCAGCATTTCGTGTGCCATCATCGCCCCAATCGTGTAATTGTCGATTCCGTATGCCGGCCCGAGCATCGACGTGATGGCCGGATTGCGCATCGTTTCAGCGAGGATTTGCCGCTCTTGTTCCGTCGGATACAAACCGGGGAGGGCGACGGCCACGGTCAACGTGGTCAGCACGATGGCGACAATCCAAATGGGAATCCGCACACGGTCACGTCGCAAAATGAAGCGGACGAGTTGGCCGGTGGCGTGGAACAGCTCTTTCAACACGATTCGGCACCTCCCGCTTCTTCGTAGTGATGCAGAAACAGATCTTCGAGTGTGGGAGGTGCGCATTCCAGGCTGATGATGTCATATTGGCTGATGTAAGCGATGACATCTCCCAGCTGCTCGGCATCGACTTGGAAGCTAAGCCCGCGTTCGGTTTCCTGCAGATCGTGAACGCCTTCCATTTCAGCGAGTGAGGGAATGGAACGGGCGGTTTGAACCACGACGTTCGTCCGAGTGAGATGGCGCAGTTCTTGTAGAGAGCCGGTCTCGATGATTTTCCCTTGGCGTATGATGCTCACCCGATCGCACAGCCGCTCCACTTCAGAGAGGATATGGCTCGATAGGAAGACGGTCTTTCCTTGCGCCTTGACCTCCGCGATGCACTCCTGAAACACCCGCTCCATCAACGGATCCAGGCCGGAAGTGGGTTCATCGAGAATATAAAGCTCGGCATCGGAAGCGAATGCGGCAATCAGAGCGACTTTTTGGCGGTTGCCTTTGGAGTATGTCGCACACTTCTTCGTCGGGTCCAAATCGAAACGCTCGATGAACTCTTCGCGTCGGCTGCGATGGCTCGCTCCCCTCAACCGTACAAGGAGGTCGATGACTTCGCCTCCCGTGAGGTTCGGCCAAAGGTTCACGTCACCGGGGACGTAAGCGATGCGCCGGTGGATCTCCACCGCATCGTGCCAGACGTCTTTCCCAAAAATTTTGGCCTCGCCACCGGTCGCTTTTAGGATCCCGAGGAGAATGCGGATGGCGGTCGATTTGCCGGCACCATTGGGACCGATAAATCCAAAGACCTCGCCTTGCTTGACGTCGAGATCAATGCCGTTGAGCGCCGTGAAGTTTCCGAACCGTTTCGTCAGGTTGCGGACGGTGATGATGCTCATGATTCTCCTCCTTGTAGAAAACGCGCCGCAAGACAGACAGCAAGTCAGAGAATTCAATCCAGTAGGGGGTTATGTCGAGCGACGGCAAATTTTCTTCTTTCAGCCGTGTCATCATTTCGCTCTGAAAACCTTCGATCGACCAGCGAATGATCTTAAGTACATGGTCCGCAGACACGTCGTCGCGGAAGCGAGACGTATCGACGTTGCTGAAGAGCAGCGACGTGGCGTGCGACATGGTTTCGTCCAGACGCTGCCGCTGGGCGTCGGTGAGGGCATGTCGATCTTCATGGAGATACAAAGAGCCGAGGAAATGAAAGACATGCTCGTTCTTCGCATACGCGTTGAGTTTGGCCCGTGCAGCGCTTCGATACCTTTCGATGAAGTCAGTCTCGTCTGGGTCGAGCCACTTGATGTATTCATTGGTTACAAAGCTGATGCTGTAGTCCACCAGGTAGTGAAACAGCTCGCGCTTGCTTTTAAAGTAATGAAAGAGCATGCCCTTGCCGATGTTGGCTTTTTCCACGATGCGATTGGTGGAAGCGTGTTCGAAGCCGTGTTCGGCAAACTCCGCCAGTGCGGCGGTGAGAATTCGCTGCTGTTTTTCCGGATGAAGACGCTCGAATGCGGTGGTAATGGACGACACCCTCCTCCCCAGCGTTGTAGACCAGAGTGGTCGATTTCAGTCTATCATATGTCGACCAGCATGGTCGACATGTTTCAGTTGCAAAAAAGCGGCTCCCGAGTCGTCAGACGCTCGAGAGCCGCTTCGTTCGCCGCTTAGCGCTTTTCCGGCCTCAGTGGACAAACTCCTCATCGGCATCTAAGATGTGGAGCATGAGGTGCATTCCGCCGGGGTAGAAGCCGTTGTTCAACACGAACTGCAAGTTATGGGCGTGGAACGGATACAGCCCGGCTTTCGTCGGCGTCACTTCAATGTCGTACCGCTCGCCCGGCGCAATGTCGAGCGTATCCTTCATGTACGGCATTGGCAGTGGGCTGCCGTCGGATGCGACGACCTTGAAGTTTGGCCCGTGCATGTGCATAGCGAAGTTCGAGTAGCCGGCGTTGATGAGTCGAATGCGAGTTGTTTCGCCTACTTTCAGCGTCAACGTCGGAGCGTGCGGGAACGGCTTTCCGTTGATCGTGAAGTAGTTGTGGTTTGGACGGTACTCTGCTGACAACAGCCGGTCGACTTCACTGTCCCAGTCGTCGAGAATGAGTGTGTACTCATGGTCCCAAGTCTTGCCGTCTTTCGGTTCGATGATCAACGCACCGGCCATGCCGAGGTCGAGGTGGCGGTAGCCGTCGACTTGGCAATGGTAAAAGAACGTGCCAGCACGTTCAGCTGCGAATTCATAAACGTACGTTTGGCCCGGAAGCACCTCGGTACTCGTGTGCGGTACGCCGTCGTACTTTTGGTCCGCATAAATGCCGTGCCAGTGAATGGTATGCGGTTGATGGTGGGTGTTCGTAAAGTGAACGCGTACGAGATCGCCTTCTTCCACCCGAATCGTCGGGCCGGGTACGACGCCGTTAAAGGCCCAGGCCGTTACAACGACGCCGTCATCGAGTTCATGCGCAACTTCCTGTACGTCGATCGCAAACTCTTTGACGTTTCCGTTGACACGGAATGGCTGCAATTCATATAGGCCGTCCGGCGTACGAATCATATAGTGATGGGTGCCGGGAGCGTTCGAATTAGGCTTCGGCGGGTTCGTATTGCCGGCCGCTTGGGCCGGAGCGGTGAACGACGATTCAACTTCAGTTCCCGCGACCACGTGCATTTCACCGACCATGCCCATCAGCCAGTGGCCGGCGAGCACTGCAGTCAACACGAGCAACAGGAACAAAGGCAGGCGGCACTTGTTTCTGGCAGCCATGATCATTATTCCCTCCTTAGAATTCGGCACCAATCCGTTGGTGCAGTAGGTGACTCCATTGTATCTGGAGAGCTTTGGAAGCTGCAGAGGCACTGATCCCGAATTTCACCGGGAATGATGCGGGGAAATGTCAGGCAGATGCGGGGGCAAATGTCCTGACTTTTCGGGACGTGACGCCCTATTGCCAGAACTGAAATGGTGTTAGATATATGAAAAGATGGACTACATCAGGGAAACGAGGTAACCTTCTTCCAGTGTAGGGGGAACGGGCTTCGCCGCTGGATGGGGCGGCCGATCGGAAATGAGTCGGATGACAACGCCACTGGACATGCCGTTAGTCGATTGGTTCGGTTCGAGCGGTTGAAAGGCGGTCACCGTGTATTGCTTTTGGATGTCGGCGATCGCTTGCGCTGCGTCTGCGGGCAGCTGAAGCTCCCATACTTTGTCGACGGCTCGTTGCGCGAGGAGACTTGGCGTACTGCAGGCGCATACTTGACCGTCACGCAGCACGAGCATCCGGCCGTCAAACGGTTTGACGTCGGCAATGATGTGCGTACTTACGATGACGATGCGTTCGATGGACCAGCGGTTGAGGAGTCGGATCAGTTCGATGCGCCCGATGCTGTCCAATCCGGTAGTCGGCTCGTCCAAGATGAGAATGTCGGGATCCGCCAGCAAGGCTTGGGCGAGGAAGAAGCGCTGGCGCTCGCCTTTGGAAAGCTGCGTCAGGGGGCGGTTGGCGATCTCAGTCAGATGAAATGTATCCAACGCCCAGTCGATGCGTTGGGGAATAAGGCGGGGCGGAATGTGTTTCAGGCGCGCGAAATATTCGAGCCCCGCAGCGACGGTTTCGTTGGTGTAGACATCGATGTTCTGCGGCTTGTAGCCGATGCGGTCGCGATAAACGGTTGCTTGCCGAGCGATGTCACGACCGTTGAACATAATGCGCCCGCGGCTGGGGGCAAGGATGCCTGCGAGCATCCGAAACAGCGTCGTCTTGCCGGCACCGTTGGGGCCGACCACGCTGAACAGACCGGGGCGGATGGTGAGGTCGACGTCGCGGATGGCCCAATGCCTGCCGTACAATTTGCTTAGGCCCTCAACCTCGAGCAGCATGGTTAACCCACCTCCAAGCGCCAAGTCGCCAGGCCGCGCCGCATCCAAGGGACGCCGACCAGCCAAAGCAATACCGTCAGTGCGAAGAGAATGATTTTCCCCGCCAGCCAAAAATCCTCGCCCGGCAAGGCCAGCAAATCGAATCGCACTTGCCGCGAATGCATGATCAGAAAGACCGACCAGAGCGCAAATCCGGCCGAGCTGCCGATCATCCCGTTCCAACGTACGGACAAAAACAGTGTTATCGAGGCGAGCAGCAGCAGCGGCGCAAGCCAGCTCAACATCAAGGCGCCGAGGTGGAGTTCGAGGCGAAATACGCCGAGCGCAAGTGTGATCACGGTCGCTAAAGCAATGGCGTATGCCGTCACCACCGTGAAGCGCGCAATGGCCAAGGTGGCCGGATCAATGGGGGCGGCACGTTCGGCTTCCCAATAACCGCTTTGGGTGCCGCGGAAGGCAAAGCCGACACCGACAACAGCCAAAAGCGGCAGTGCGAACATGATGAACGGTCCCACGCTGTAGGGGGTGTAGGACTGCGCGTACATCCAGCCTGCGACACCGACGGCGACGTATAACAGGGCCGTTGCCAGCCAGAATTGACGGCCTAATGCGCTCACTTGTGGTTGAATGGCGGCGACGAGCGAGACGAGGCGCCCGGCAATCGAAGCGCGCTCGGCTTCCATGGTGGAACGAAAGCGCGGTTCCGGGACGTGTGGGCGCAAGTTTTCAATCAACGCCTGGGTCATCGCTTCGGATGGCACGGCTGTCGGCAAGACGCTCAGCTCGGCCATGATGTAGCGAAGTTCGTCGACGGTGAGAGGCCGATCGTCGGGCGTATCTTGCCGGTCTTCGGCCAGCTCGTGGAGCAGGCGCTGGATTTTTTCTTCTTGTGGAGCATCACTCATGCTCCGAAGCCTCCTTCGTGCGGCCATGCGGCAGTGCTTGACCCGCGGCCGCGGTGAGCGATGCATGTAAACTTTTGAGTCCGTAGTGAAGCCGAGACTTGACGGTTCCGGGAGGAATTGCCAACACTTCGGCGATTTCGTTGAGCGACAGATCTTGGTAGAAGCGCAAATAGATGACAACACGCTGCTGCTCGGTCAAACGGCGCAATGCCTCGGCTACCCGCTGACGGTCTTCCCGCTGTTCGAGAATGTTTTCAATCGGGATGATTTCCGCATGGTTTCTTGGCTCCGCCGGCCAATTTGCGTCACCGCGCCGCGCGATTCCATCGGTGGATTCCGAAGGCACTTCACGGCGAGTTGTCGCGGATTTTCCCCAATCCATGGCGAGGTGGGTTACGACCCGGTAGAGCCAGGTGCGAATCACCCCTGGCTTTTGCACCGTATCGGTGTTGCGGATGAGGCGGTAGAAGGCTTCTTGCACGAAGTCTTGTGCCCAATGGTAGTCGCGCACGAGGCGGAAGGCATAGCCGAACAATTCGGCGTGATACCGCCTTACAAGGGCTTCCATGGCTTCTTGGCTGCCGCAGCGGACAGCTTCGAAGAGTTCTTCGTCAGTCTTGGTGGACCAAGCGTTGACGTTCGGCAAGGGATAGGCCTCCTACACGGTGGCATCGCGTGTTTGCGCTGTGAGCGGCCCGTGAGCTGTTCTACCGCTGCCAATTATGCATGTTGCGGCGGCTTTCCTTGGACAATCCCCTTGGCACGTGATGCGCAAAGCGGTTTTAGCGCACCCAGCGCTCGCCCTTTGCGGCGAACACGCCGCCTATAGCGAGCAAAACTACGCCGCCTGCCAGCAGCCACCAGCGGGTTGCTTCGAGCGACCATTGTTCGAGCGGCGCTCGCAAATAGAGCACGTGAAACGGCCCCGTGTAGCTGCCGCCGGTCATCCAGGCAAACGCCCAGTAGCCAGCGGCGCCAATCAGGCCGCCCAAACTCGTGCGGGCGATGAGCGAGGCCAACACCGCAAGACCGGTGAAGAACAGCGCTGGTGGCCCTAACAGGACAATGGTATCTTTAAGCGGCAGCGTGAGTGCGACCGGACGCAAGTACAATACGTGCACGCCGACGAGAAAAACCGCCGCTACGGCAATCCAAAGTACAAACGTATTGAAGAGGCGGATTGCCAGCAGCCGGGCGGGGCCGCCGGGTTGTGCCGGACGCCAGTCCGCCGTTCCTTCGGTCCATTCCCGTGTTACGGTGTCACTGACGAACAGTCCGGCGAGCATGGGGAGCAGAAGCTCCAGATGGACGAGCGCGGCAAGAACGTTGCGAAACTCTCGGGGACCGCTGAGCAGGCCCCAAAGAATTAACGCGAAACCGGCCGGGATCGCAAGGTGAATCCACGT
>CALKAQ010000018.1 GCA_937983075.1 uncultured bacterium
AACTGGTTCGGACGGCTCCACAGCGCAAGGGCTTTTCGGACGTACGCTTCCGGAGACCGCGACTACATGCGGGTCGAGTTGGGTGATCTCACCTTTGTCTTCAGATGCGGCAATCTACTCGGTTGTCGGCTCGAACATTTCCCGAACGATCGCCCTTAACTGGTCACGTACTTGAGGGTCGGGATGGACACTGCATTCAATAAACAACATCGTCTGTGCAGATGCCGAGTTTTCATTTGGAAGTTCGCTCTCTAACCAGCTTCGACCCGATCGTTTGCCTCGATGATGTTAGCGATTTCACCCGGCCTGCCTTTGAGTTGCTCGCGGATGATCTCCTGCATCAACTCTACGAGAAAATCGTGTTTGCTGGAGAAATGCCAATAAATCGAGCCTTTCGTCAGGCCTGCTTCGGCTGCCACTTCATCTAGGCTCGTCATTTGAAACCCTTTGGTTGCCGTATCGGTAAGAAAAATAAACATCCCGCCTCAATTCTTTGTGGGAAAGTTTCCTTGACAAATATTGGGCAAAATTGTAAGGTGATACAAAAGAAATAACAGTAGCACGCGGGGAGAGCTGCCTGAAGGCGGCTGAGAACAGGCCTGGAAGGTCTGGATCCCTGAACCTGATGTGGGTAATCCCACCGTAGGGACGCGGCTAGGCGGTTATGTGGATGTGGCAGCAACAGGCAAGTCATTTGGTCATCTGCCTTGCCTGTGGGTGTGTCATGTTGTCCGTCCACTTGCATTTTGGCGACCGTCATTTGCCAATGGAGCCGTGAACCTGCTTGGGTTCACGGCTTTTTGCATAGGGGTGCTGACTCCCCGCTGCCATGTGCCTTCGTTTGCACGAACAAAGGAGGTTCATAAAGGTGTTCATGCCGGATCAGCGTTGGACGTTGCGAGACACGGTCGTCATGGCGGTGTTGGGAGTCGTGTATGGAGCCCTTTATGTCGGTTTCGTGCCGGTATGGGGCCTGCTCAGCGGCATCATAGGTCCTTTTGCCCTCGACCTCATTTACGGCGTCTGGTTTATGGCTTCGATCACCGCAGCCTACATTATCCGCAAACCCGGGGTGGCTTTTACGACGGAAGTATTGGCGGCGTTGGCGGAGATGCCGTGGGGTGTGGCGGGCGCCGGAGCGTTAATCGGAGGTGTGATGCAAGGCTTCGCCTGTGAAATTCCGTTTGCCCTCACGCGCTGGCGCCGATACAACACGGCGGTGTTGATCGCGTCGGGGATGACAGCGAGCGTTTTTACGATGGTGCACAACTGGTTTTTGTTCGGCTACAACGAGTTTCCCGTCGGTATGCTCATGGCCATGTGGGCGGTGCGGCTTCTGTCGGGAGCGCTCATTGCCGGAATCGGAGGAAAAGCGGTGGCTGACGGTTTGGCGGCTACGGGCGCATTGCGTTCGTTTCCGTTGGGACGTGAACGCGTACGGCAGCAAGCGGGGAGAGCGTAATGTTTATACGTACCGAGGGATTAACCATCACATACTTGGATGCCGAGCGGCCGGTCTTGGAAAACGTCGACTTGCAAATCGCGGCGGATGAACGCATTTTGCTGCTCGGCCCCAGCGGCGCGGGCAAGTCTACCTTGCTGTATGCGTTGGCGGGGTTGGTGCCGCGAGCCATCGAAGCTCGGGTCACGGGTCAGGTGCTCTTGGACAACCGCCCCGTAACTGCGTGGACACCCGCTCAGGTGGCTGCGCGTCTCGGTTTTCTGTTTCAAGAGCCTGAATCACAGTTTTGCATGCTGTATCCGACGGATGAAGTCGCGTTCGGTCTTGAAAACTTGGCGGTTGAACCGGAGGCGATGCCGGCGATCATCGCCGACAGTTTGGCACGTGTGGGATTGCCGGCAAGAGCGCAACAGATGCGCATTGACCGCCTGTCCGGCGGACAACAGCAGCGGCTCGCCTTGGCCGCTGTCCTGGCATTGAATCCGTCCATGCTGCTGTTGGATGAGCCCACGTCTCTTCTGGATCCGGCCGGCAGGCGCCTTGTCGTAGAAAGCGTTTATGACTTGGTTCAGGACGGTCGCGGCCTTATCGTCGTTGAGCATCTCGTCGATCCGTGGCTGGACTTGCTGGAACGGGTCATCGTGCTGGATGAGACGGGCCGCGTCGTCCTTGACGATACGCCGACGGTCGTTTTTTCCCGCCATCGGTCGCAACTGCAGTCGCTCGGAGTTTGGTTGCCCGATGCGACCGTCAGACCTGTAGGATTTATCGGGACTTCACCCCGGGAAAATACGCACGGTGCGTCCGCGCAGGCGGAACCGATCGTTTCACTGCGGCACGTCAGAGCGGCCTACGGCGATGGCGAGCTGGTGCTGCGGGACATTAGCCTCGATATATACCCCGGTGAATTTTGGGCGCTCGTGGGCGCGAACGGCAGCGGCAAATCATCGCTGGCCAAAACGCTGATTGGCATGTTGACGCCAATGAGCGGAGAAGTGTTGCTGCAAGGACGTCCGGTTCACCGCTTGCGCACATGTGAATTGACGCGGCACATCGCCTATGTCTTTCAAAATCCGGAACATCAATTCGTCACCGACACCGTGTGGGGCGAAATTGATTACAGCTTGAAACAGTTGGGCGTTCCGGCGGAAGAGCGTGCCGATCGGGTGCGCAGCGTGTTGGAGCGTTTTGGATTGGCAGAGCATGCCGCCAGCAATCCGTTTGCGCTGTCGGGAGGGCAAAAGCGCCGCTTGGCCGTGGCGGCGATGCTGCAAGCGGGCGCACCGCTGCTCGTGTTGGATGAACCGACTTTCGGCCAAGATTGGCGGCACGCGCAAGAGCTGATGCAAACTATCGCTCGATTGCATCAAGAAGGCATCACGATTTTGATGTTGACCCATGACATGAATTTGGTCGACGCCTATGCGGAAAAAGTGGCCGTACTGCATGAAGGGCGGCTTGTCTATGCGGGTGCCGTCGCGCCGTTGTGGAGTCGGCCGGCCGATTTGTTGCGATGGGGTTTGGAATGGCCGCGGTCCGGTGCCGTGGGTTTGAGAGAAAGGGGAGAGACGGTTGTGGAATCAGATTAGCCCTGCCGCACGGTTGATCGCCAATTTGGCAGCCATGTTTGCCGTGGTCATGGTCAACGACCCGTACACACCGACCATGTTCTTGGTCGTCTCCATCGCGTTGACGGTCTGGACCGGCGTGTTGCAAGGCCGTCGTCTGGTGCGGCTCCTACCGTTTGGTTTTTTTGCATTTGCGATGTTTTGGATGAATGCCGCTTGGGCCAATGTGAACGATGCTGTGGTCGTGGCGACGCTCGGCCCGCTGCAGTTTACCGATCAAGGCATCGTTCTCGGATTGGCTCTTGCTCTGCGCATTTTGGCCGTCGGTATGTTGACTATCGTCTTTTTGAGCACGATGGACCCGACCGAGATGGTCCTCAGCTTGGTGCAGCAGTTTCGGTTTCCCCCGCGTTTGGCTTACAGTCTCATGGCCGCATTGCGTTTTGTACCGACGTTGGAAACGGAAATGCAGTTGATTCGTGCCGCACACCGCATTCGCGGCACCGGTGCGGAGGGGCGGTTGGCTTGGGGGCGGCGCTTGTATCGCTACGCCATCCCGCTGTTGGCCGGCGGCATTCGACGTGCCGAGCGAGTCGCCATCGCCATGGAAGCCCGTGGGTTTGCGCCGCAGCATCCGCGCACGTACATGCGGAAGTTGCCATGGCGCACGAGCGACACGTGGTTCATCGTCGCTTCTCTGGTTGTTATCGGGGCGATTTTCGCCGTTTCGGCTCATATGAACTGGTTGTCTTGGGCGTGGTTTGGAGGGAGAGAGTTTTGAGTGATTTGCTGACGCAGATCAAGGCGAAAGTGCCCGAGTTGCAGGAACGGGGAGGAGAAATCGAACGAACGGGTCGTTTGCCGCAGGACATTATCGAGTGGTTGTACGATCTGAAGCTATTCAAACTGATGGTGCCGCCGGAGTTCGGAGGCAACCCGGTTGCATTGCCGGAACTGCTTTGTCTATTGGAGGAATTGTCCGCAGCTGACGGTTCCGTTGGCTGGAATGTCGACACGGGTACCGGGGCGGGATTTTTTGTACCGTCGTTCAGTGAAAACATGGCCGCAAAGCTTTTCTCTCCCCGAGAGGCGGTGTTTACCGGCACGGGATTCCCCGCGGGGCGGGCACGGCGGGTAAGGGGCGGTTATATAGTGAGCGGACGCTGGTTGTATGCGAGTGGCTGCCAATACGCCTCCATGTTTTCCGCCAATGCGGTTGTCGAAGAAGCCGGCGGCGAGACGGTGCGTGCGTTTGCGTTTTATCCGGATGAGGTGGAAGTCATTCATGACTGGGATGCGTTCGGACTCAAAGGAACGGCCAGTCATTCGTGGCAAGTGGACAACGTTTTCGTGCCTGAAGAGCGCTCCTTTATTGTCGGCGATCAACGATGGGCGGTGTCGAACCCGTTGTATCGCTTGTCGTTTCGCTTGATGGCTTCGGTGACGGGCGCATCGGTCCGCTTGGGTATGGCCCGTCGCTTTTTTGAACTGGCCCAAACGCTCATCCGGCCCGGATTTGAAGCGGAAGTACGAAGCATCATGAATGAGGCGGACCAGAACCGAGAGTTGTTCTACGCCTTGGTTGAACGTTGGTGGCCACGCGTCGTGGCGGAAAAGACGTTGTCCGAATCCGAAGAGGAGGCGGTCATTCGAACCAACAAGTGGCTCATCAACGACACCATTCATGCAGCTCAGCGTGCGTTTCCGTATTTGCGCATGCGTGCTTTGCGGGAAAGTGAGCCTGTCAACCGCGTGTACCGTGACCTCTTGACGTCCGGACATGCAATCGACCTTATTTTGGGAACGGGTGCGAGCGTTTGAAGCCGATTTGATTTTTGGCGATGTCGAAGATGCGGCTGAAATTGTCAGTGACTACGAACAAAACGATATTGCCTACAAGCTTTTCATCAAGCGGCTGACCGCTGCGGACGGGAACACGAAATACTTGTTTGCCATGACATCGCTGCAGCCGGTGAGTGAAGCGGTCGGTGTCATGCGCCACTATTACGGATACGTCATTGTCGGCAGCGTTCTGCTGGCTGTCCTGGCTACCTTCTACTATGTGCGCCGTATAGCTCGTCCGCTGCTTCGTTTGAACGAAGTGACGCAACCGAGTATGCGCATCAAGTCAATGCCGATTTGCTCCTATCGATTCACGGGAACACGTACTCCGATCCGAACGTATCCGAAACGGAAACCTTTTACTATCACACCGACTCCCGACGGCTCGCCCAGATTATGCAGAGCCACGTGACTGCAGCGACCGGATTTCGGGATCGAGGCGTCACGAGGAAAGATCTGTTTGTCGTGCGGGAGGCAACAATGCCTGCCGTGTTAATTGAAGTCGGTTATTTGACCAATCCTCGGGACGAGACCCAAATGTGGAATGACGACTTCCAACGCCGTGTAGCCGCCGCCATCGTTGAGGGCATCAAAGCATATCAACGTGAGGTGGAGCAGCGGCGGTAGGGAACGGCCTGCGGGCGCTTGCTGTTCATGATGCAACGACCTCGCTTCGGCGCCGGAGCCGGGGCCGAACGAAAGCGACGAACACTGCCAGGGAAATCGCGAGCGAAACACCGCCGGCTGTAAAGAGTGCCCGGTATCCCAGCCAATCGGCCACCCAGCCGAGAAGCGTTGAACCCAATGCAATCCCTAAGTCAAACGCCGTGAAAAACGATGCGTTGGCAACGCCGAACCGCTCCTTGGGCACCATGCTTAAGATGGCTGCCTGCAAGGCCGGTTGAGCCGAACCAAACCCGATACCGTACAGCACGGCCGCCGCGATCACCCCGCCGATGCCGGTTGCCGTGCTGAGAACGACGAGGGCGCCAATGATCAAAGCAGTGCCTGGAATGATCACCGTTGCTTCGCCGTGGCGGTCGGACAGAGTGCCAGCCAGTGGCCGCGCGAGGGTCAGCGAAAGGGCGTACACAAGAAAATAGACACCCGGGTTGACGTCAATCGTCACCGCAAACAGTGGCAAAAACGTGGTGACGGCGCCGTAGGCGAAGGCGAGAAAGGCGACTGCAATGGACACGGGAACGGTGGAGGCATCGTATATTTCGATGCGCTTCCGTTCCTGAGCCGGCTGAAAGGTCAGGCGTGGGACGGACATGGCCAAAAGCGATGCCAGCGAGAGCGCTAAGGCCAGCAGAAACACGCCCCGGAATGTGTAGCTTTCGAGCGTCCAGACTCCCAGGATCGGTCCGACGGCCATAGCGAGCGTCGTCGCCAAACCGTACCAGCCCATGCCTTCGCCACGACGAGCCGGAGGAACGATGTCCGCAATGGCCGCCGCAGCCGCCGTCGTGGCAAAACCCCAGCCGATGCCATGGATCAGGCGCACGATCAACAACGCAGCGATGCCGCCTACCCAACCGTACAAATACATTGACACCGTAAACACCAACAGCCCTGCGAGAAGAAACGGGCGGCGCCCGTACCGGTCGAGCAGCCCACCCGCAAACGGACGAATCATCACCGCCGCGAATGTAAACACACCGGCTGCCAGGCCGACTTGAGTATCCAGACCACCTAACTCTTGAATAAATAGAGGCAGCGTCGGCAGGAGCAAGTAGAAGCCGGTAAAGAGAAACAGCGATCCTACCGACATCAGCACAAAGGAACGGGTCCACAAACGCTCCATGGTATTCATCCTCTCCTGTAGACTTTTCCCTGGAAATTGTTGACGCATCCAAGCATACAACCTAAAGTTAACTTGAGGTCAACACCTAGGAAACACATTTTTTTCCCATGTGTCGTCCAGCAGGGTGATAAGGATGAATGGAGGTGAGCCTGGTGCATCCAAAGGAAGAAAGTTACACGGACGGCCAGGATTCGAATGATGGTTGGCGGCGCGCAGGGGGTGCGGAAAACGGGAGGCGGGATGCCGCTTGCTCCGGCGACGGATGGCCGGATGGAGCATTGCGTGCCAACGAGATGCTGACCGTAGGCGACGTGGCGAAAAGAAGCGGCGTCACTGTGTCGGCCATTCGTTTTTACGAATCCAAGGGGCTGATCAAGAGTGTGCGCAGCTCGGGAAATCATCGTCTTTTCCCGCGCGCCGTTCTGCGTAGAATCGCGGTGATCAAAGTTGCTCAACGAACCGGCTTGTCCCTGGACGAAATTCGCACAGCGCTTGCGGAACTGCCGCAGTGGCGCATGCCGACAAAGGCCGATTGGACCGAGTTGTCTGCTAAGTGGAAAGCCGACTTGGAGCGACGCATCGCCCATTTGATCCAGTTGCGTGACCAGCTCGATCAGTGCATTGGCTGCGGCTGCCTTTCACTTTCTGACTGTCCGTTGAGAAATCCCGGTGATCGCCTCGCTGCAGAAGGTCCGGGGCCTCGGCTGTTGAATCCCGACGAATAGTTTCGGCAAAGTGTATACAGAAGGCCGGCGTATCGATCATATAGAGCGGCCAAAGCGTCTTCATCGCCGGCTTGGATTCCCCGCATCAGGTGGGTATCGTCTTGCTGATTCGGTGCAGCTTCCTCACACGGAACCCACCCCGGCTTCTCGACGTGCATGTCTTGCATGCACGATCTTGCCTACGGGGTCTCACATGCATTCAATGGATGCAAGTACCCGCTCGAGCTCTCGCACGGTGAGGGGACCGATGGCGAGAAAGGATCGGCCGCATAGGTTTGTTGTCGCTGCAGACAGCTCTTGGCTTGAAGTTGAAGTCAGTCGCTTGAGAAGCTGCCTTATCATGCCGTTGGTGATCGGATGCTCCTGCTGAAAAATGGAGAGGACGGCAGTGTCTTTGCGGAAATGCAAGGACACCACCGTATCGTCTTCGACGTAATGCACGCCACCGTCCAGCAGTTCATAGCCGCTGGGAAGCTGCTTGGGAACATGCACCGCAAAGCCGCTCTTCACGGAGAGATCCCGTACCATGCGTTGTGTACGCCAGCCATTCCGGTCGTGCATCACCTGTTGGTCAGATGACGGATGGTAGATGAAAAGTGTGGGATCGAAGTCGACATCAAGACGGAGGTTCGAGCGGTACGCCATGTAAACAAGCCTGCCGTCAGGCCCCAAAATCTCTTCTTTTAACAAGATGCCGGTTTCCATGTCGATCGTATAGGTATGTGTCTGTCGACCCTTTCGTAAGGTGACGATGTGCACCGGACGATCCGCGAACATGCCATGCACTACCCGGCCGCGATCGCCAGGTTCCATGGCGAGATGGCGGAAGGGGATGTCGGCGCGTTGCTCGCGCAGCACTGCTTGAGTGCTCGTATCGATGACCCAGACTTGGCTGCCGTCGGCAATGGTCAGGATGGTGCGACCGGTTTCACTGGTCGTCTCCACTCGGAAGCGCTCGGCGGAAGCTTGCCAAACCCGCCGAGTCGTCAGCTGCACATTGCCCAGGGACGACGAAAAGGCTGTTTCTTCATAGTACATCGGCGTGCTCAACGTGCGAATGTAGGTGCGGTACAGCAGTGCGCCAATGACATCGTTCGGGACATCGTTCGAAATGGACACGGGCAAAGCCGAATCAGCGTTCGACGAAGTCAAACCATCCGACGCCCAGCTGGCCACGGCACCGGTCGTCCTGTCGGGTGAAGCATCAAGCAGAGCGCTGGCCAAGCCTTCGGACGACGTCCCCAACAGCACGCCGGCTGTCGCTCCACTCAACACCATAAGGAAACACAGAAAGACGACATACTTTCTCATCAAGGATTCTCTCCTCGACCGTCGCTAAACGAAACGAAGTCGTTTGCGGCGAGTCCTTCCGCTTGCAAATAGATCTCAGCATACAAGTCGACATAGGACTGGGCTTGCCCCGACATGTCGGGTTGACGCAACAGCAGGCCGAGGGTGACGACCAACGCGACCGCGGCCGGCATCCACCACAGGGCCAAGCGGCGGCGAACCGGAGAGCCACGTTCCCAGGCCAAGCGCCGCTTTACCTGCAGGGGCAATGCCGATGCAGGCAGCGCATCATCGCGTGCCAGTTCCTTCACGGAGCGCACGGCAAGCGACAACGACTCGTACTTCCGGCGGCATTGGCTGCACTTGTTTACATGCTGCTGGTAAAGTTCGGCTGTGAGGCGACTGACCTCCCCGTCCAACCATTCGGTCCATTCCCGCGGAGACAAACACTGGCTGGCTCGGCGCATGTCTATCGATCGCCTCCTTCGGTGCCGCCCGACTCGAGTCCCAAGGTCCGCAGCTTTTTCGCCAGTTGAGCCCGCGCATGGTACAAGCGCGATTTCACCGTGCCGATTGGGCATCCGACGATCGCAGCAATCTCCTCGTAAGAAAAACCTTCTATGTCTCGCAGAACGATGACCTCACGATGGTGAGGGGCGAGTTCACGCAAGGCCGCACGGATTAAGGAGCGAATTTCCGATTCCTCAATGGGATTCGGTTTCGCCACGGAGCGGCTGACGAGATCAGCAGCGTCGTTTGACTTTCGGATGAACAGGAGGCGTTGCCAGCGCCTTCGGCGCAAGTGGTCGCGGCACGTGTTGGTTGCAATCCGATACAGCCACGTCTCCAACGATGCCTCACCCCGAAAGCGCGGCAGACCGGCAATCGCTTTCAAGAATACGTCTTGGGTGACATCTTCAGCCTCATCTTCACCCACAAGGCGGAGCACATACCTGAAAATCGGCTTCTCGAAACGCTTCACGAAGGACTCAATATCGGTAGGCTCCTCAAACGGGGAAGGATGTGCAACTCGTGGATTGGCATCATGCGGCTTCAGTGGCCTCACCTCGGAGGGGTGCATGCTTTGTGCTCACGATGTGTCCAGGGTCACATCGCTTCTCTTCACTTAGACGCACCACCGCACGAAAAGTTCATTGGACATGCCGTGAACAAATGCGGGTTTCGCACGTCCATATAGGGCGCCAGTCGATTTTGGCAGTCGAGTCTTCGTTTCACTGAAAGACCGTTCCGTACCTGCAGCAAAGGATGCAACGTGCGAAGGCAATCTTTGGGGGAGGTAAATGGACATGCCGGTTTTCAACACCATTCGAATGCAATCCCTGCGGCGGGATTTCTTCGTTTACATATGCCTTTTCGTGTTTCTACTGACTGCATCGGTTGTGACTGAAGCAGCTGATGGCGTGTTCGTTGACGGAGGGAGGAGAGCGGGAACTCGCCAGTCGCCCGCGTGTCCCATCAGCGCAGATACAGGCAAAGTTTGCTCATTGCCCGATGACAACTTGATCCACAACCCGTGGTTTCGCATGGGGAACCGACCCAGTCTCGACGGATGGATCGTGATCGGCCCGGTGGACGGCGGTTGGCGGCCGAGTCAGAAGCTTGGCAATCCGACGCCTGATGACGTGGTCGGAACCGCGGCGCGTCTGTCGACAGGCCGGGGTGCAGCAAGAACCGGCCGGACGATCGATCCGAATCAGTTCGCGTCTTTGGTGCAGATCGTGCCGGCCGATCCCGAGCGGCGCGTGCTGAACTTCCATATGTACTGGGTGGCGCACACGGTAGATCCGGTTGTCGTCAAGATATACGGAGGCCCCACGCCGGAGGGGCCTTGGCGTGAAGTGTGGACTCCCTTTCAGCAACGGCACAATCAGGTGATCCGCCCCGAATCCGGTCGGGGCAACGATTTGTGGAGCCATTACTCCGGCCTGACGCCTCCGGTTTCCACGACGTTGGAGCGAGGATATCCCTACTACAAAATTGAGATCACCGCCAGCTTGCCGGATGAGCGGGGCGGTTTGAAGATCACGGGCGTCTATTTCTCCGCAACCGATCCGAGCGTCGCATCTTCGGGGCCTTTCCGCAGGCAAGAAGCGGAAGACGCGTTCCATGAACGTTCGTACGCGGGTTCTCTTGAGATCGTCGAAATCGTGCGCGATACATGGGGCATTGCGCATGTATACGCGGCTACCGATGCAGGCGCCTTTTTCGGTGCCGGATTCGCTACGGCGCAAGACCGCATGCTGCAAATGGAGCTTGTCAGGCGGGCCGCGGCGGGACGGTTGGCGGAGATTCTCGGCAGCGACTGGATTGAGCACGACAAGCGGGCACGTATCATCGGGCTGCATCGGCATGCGCAACGAGTCGCCGAGCATTTGGCACCCGACACCCGAGAGGCGCTGGAAGCCTACGCCGCCGGGATCAACCACTATTTGCGCACCGCAGCCGAACGCGTGGTATTCACCGTGGGTGAGCATACGTGGACGCCGGAGCCGTGGACGGTGGCCGACAGCATTGCCGTTTGGATGCGGTTCTCCGAATTCTTCGATCGGTCGTGGGAGCAAGAAGTGACGGCGTTGCGTAATGCTGAGGCGGCGGCGCCGCGTCGTGGCTCGCGGGTGATCGATAACGAAGCGGCCGTGGTCACCGAAGCCGATTTCGCACGTACGAACCCGGAAGCGTATCGGCGGTTGAAGGCACGTTCTCTGCAGTCGACCGGCTCTGCGCGCACTGCGGAAAGCGCGTGGGAAGGGCTTCAGGCGAGTCATGCGTGGGCCGTCAGTGGCGAGCGAACTGTCACCGGCAAGCCGTTGCTGGAGAGCGATCCGCAAATTCCGGTGACGCTGCCGTCGTTGTGGTATGAGATTCACTTGCACGGGGAAACGTTCAATGCCCGCGGCATCGGCGTACCCGGCGCGCCGGGATTCTTGGTCGGCTGGAATGAACATCTCGCCTGGGGCGCCACGGCGCTCGGCTCGGACAATGTCGATCTCTTCCTCGAGCGCCTCGATCCGGAGGGAAAGGCTTACGCATATCAAGGCGATTGGCTTCCGCTGCAGACGCGAGTCGAACGCATCGACGTGTTGGGAGCCGAGCCCGTATATATCACCGTGCGTGAGACGCATCACGGTCCGTTGGTCGACGATTTGTTGCCCAACCGGCGGCGGGGTGAGCACTTCTCCCTCCATTACGTTGTCACGCAGGTGCTGCATACTTCGATTGACGGCTTGCTCGCCATGATGCGGGCGACCGACTGGGAGAGCTTCAAAGAAGGGCTGCGCCGTTACCATTCGCCGGGTCTCCATATCGTGTATGCGGACGTGTACGGCAACATCGGCTATCACACGGCGGCTGCCATCCCGATTCGTCAGGGCGTCTACGGTTTGCCTCAGGTGGGATGGACCGGCGAAGAAGAATGGGCCGGGTACATTCCCTTCGATGAACTGCCGCAGTCGCTCAACCCTGAACGGGGATTTGTAGCGAGTGCCAATCACCTGCCCGTGGGCGATTGGTATCCGTACAACCTGACGGTCGCTTCGTCGGGCCACAACCCGCGCAGTCTGCGTTTGTACGAATTGCTGAGCGAGCGGGACGATTTTTCCGTTGACGTTTTCGAGCGGGAGGTGCACCGCGACAACGTTTCGCCCGTAGCCAGGGACTTCATCGATTTGGCCCGTCGCCTTCGAGAAAGGAATCTGCTCACACCGCAAGCTGCACGTGTGCTCGACGTCTTTGACGCTTGGGACGGACGGATGATCGAGGGGGATCCGCAAAGCGAGTTGGGAGAGGTGTTGCTCGCCACGATGCACCGCAGCTTGGGGGACATCCCGGGTACGGAGCGGCTGGCTGAGAGGTTTGGGGGAGGTTTCCCGGGCATCATCCACCTCCTCCGTGTCGTTCGGGACGAGCACGAACGAAACGAGGCAAGCCCATGGGATGAGGATGTCGCCCGCTGGATGAGCGTGCTGCTCGAACACATCGGCACGCTAGCACGTCGCCAGGCGGCGCGTGAAGCGCAGCCACAGCGGATGCTTTATCAGACGAATTTGGAGGGGTTCGGCTCGCTGAATCCCGCGGCGGATCGGCTGATGCCCGAGCTCACGACGGTATTCGTCGACACCATCTGGTCCCAGGCGGGGAATTCGTACACGCAAATCGTCGACTTGAGCGATATCGACAACTCACGCGCTGTTCTGCCGCCGGGCATTTCGGAGAACCCGAGCAGCCCGCACTATTTCGATCAGGTCGATTTGTGGGTCAGAGGCGCCATACGTCCCGCTCCGCTGAGTCGCGACGCCGTGATGGAGTATGCCGAGTCGGTGCAGACGATTCGTTTTCAGCCTGATCCCAAGGCGAAGGACATCCTGTTCGGCAACGTCGTGAACACGCCGGCATTTTCCTCCCAGCGCCGCGGCGTAGCGGAACTCGAACCGGGCTTCGTCGAATCGCACTTCCTGCGCTTGTTCGACTATGCGACAAGGGATGTCCTCAACGAACCACTGCACGCCACGTGGTTCGAGTTCATTCCGGATTACGCCGTCAAGGTGTTTCGCTGGGCCCGGGAAGCGAACCCGGACGCGATATTGCTGATCAATGAGTTCGACGTTCTCTCCGAGAGGGGAGCGCGGCAGTATGCGGCCTACGTGCGGGATTTGTTAAGCAAAGGTGCACCTATCGATGCCATTGGAATCCAAGCGCATATTGTCGAACCCATAGAAGCTGACGAACTGCGCAGAGCCTTGGACATTGTGGCTGCCGTCGGTCTGCCGATCCACATTACCGAACTGAGCATTCCCAGCAGCGGTCCCATGGGGCGCCAAAGCCGTCAGACGTGGTCTGAAGACGACCAGGCCGCCTATTTGCAGACGTTTCTCGAGGTGGTGACGGCACATCCGGCTGTTGAGGCGGTCACCTTCTGGGGGCTTTGGGACGGTGACGTGTGGCGAGACTCGACGGGAATCATCTCTACCGATGGACGTCTGAAGCCCGCCATGGCGGTTTTGGAGAAATTCGTTGGGCTGGTGTCCGCTCCCTTAACGCAGGACAAAGCCGGGGAGCGGGCCTATCTCGAACCGCCTGACGGTTACATCTACCACGGCACCTCACCGCATCTTCCCGACGTTGAAGCGTACATCACGGCTTTGGGGGATCCGGCCATCTTCCCGGCAGTGGAAGGAATGCACGCTGCGGTGCCGGGCACTCGTCCGCAATTTTTGGAACGCCATGTGCGCGACTTTTTGGAGCGGGTGAGAGAAGCTGGTCGGATTCCGCATCTTTCGTTCTCGCTGAGCATCGGCGATGGTGAGCCGGTGGATGATATCATCGCTTTGACCGACACGTATGACGATCTGATCCGGTCTATTGGCAGGATCATTCGGGATTTTGGCGACCCCGTATTCATACGAATCGGCTTTGAATTCAACGGCAGTTGGAACCGCTACCATCCGGGACTCTATCCGAAGGCGTTTCGCAAGTTTGTCGATCTGCTGAGGGAAGAAGGCGCTGCAAATTTTGCCACCATCTGGTGCTACGAACCCGACGGCCCGGGTGACTTCGATGCCATAGGGCCGGATGGTGAGTATATATGGTATCCCGGCGACGACTACGTTGACTGGTTCGGCATCGATTTGTTCCAACACGGACACTTCGTCGCCAGCGATGATGCGAACCGCCGCGGCCGGCAAGAGGCGGCGCGTTGGGCACGGGTACAGGAGTCAACCTACGAGCGAACCAAACGTTTCTTGGCCATGGCCGAGAAGCACGGAAAGCCGGTCTTTCTTTCGGAAGTGGCGGCGGTTGATGTCCATTTTACTCCCGACCACCTGGACCCGGATTTCGCCGATGGCAAGAGCGACTGGGAACTTTGGTTTGAACCGTTCTTCGCATTGCTGGCTGAGTATCCCCAGATCAAGGGTTTCAATTACATGAGCCAAGATTATCGAAACACGAAATATGCCGCGCAAGGTTGGGGTGATGCGCGCATTCAGATCAACAGCTACATTTTGGAGCGCTGGAAAGAAGCGTTGCGTGATGAGCGGTTCATCCATGCAGGTAGGATGATTGAGCAATGAGCTGCCGTGATGACAGCTAAGGCGTGACGCCCGGATCGACAATGGCTCCGACAAACAGCAGCGCGCCGGTGTCATCGTCCCGAATGGCGATGAGGAACGGACGGTCCGCCTTAAACGTGAATTCGTACACCGGCACGCTGGTCATGCGAAATTCTACGGAAGTAACTGCCGCGGCTTCGGTGCCTTCTTCATCAACCTTCAACACGGATTGGTGGATGACGTCGCCCATGTATACGTTGCGTCCTGCGCCCGTGGGGAGCATTCGGCTGAAATCGGCAGCGTTTGGGTTGAAGGCGATGCCCATGCCGAGTTCTCGGAGCGCATCGTTCAGTTGGGTTCGATAGGAAACCTCCATGCGCGGCAGCATCACTTCGCCGAAAGCCGGTCTAAACTGATCGAAGGTTTGGGCCATCGTTTCGTACGTAAAATTCCGAGCGAATTCGTGGAAATCCGCATTTGCCGGAGGCAAGAATACGTACATCGCCAGCCTGGCGTCGTCCCCATAGGGCAAGCGAATGGCCTGGAAGTCGTCCGCGTAGTATTCGATGCGACCGTCTCGATACATCATCGGTACGGTGCGGGTATCGCCTGAAGCTAGTTGAAACGGCATGTTGCGGGTGCGATGCGGGTGAAATGGCGTCGTCCAATCGCCTTTGAAGTACACGGCGTTGATGAGCAGCATGATGGAGTCGTTGTCGAGCTGCTCGACAACTTGGGGGATTAAGCCTTCGGTTGCTTCGCTGACCCAGTCATTGATGATGGCGACGCTTTCCGGCGCCCTGAAATCGAGCGCTTGGATCAGGGCACGATAATTCTGCTGGATGTCTTGCAAAAACACGGGATTGAACACCAGTTCTTGGTGGTACCAAAGGGAATTGGCGATGTCCAGGTGAATCGATGACTGCTCGCTTTGCGAATCGGCCGTGTCCAACGCTTGCAGCAGTGCCAAATTGGCGGCATTTAGCTCAGCATTGGTCAGACCGGTTTGCAGCAAGGGCAAAAGCTGCAGCGCTTTTGCCATCGCCTCTGCCGTTGCATCGCCGGCGCCGTTGTACGCCATGCCAAGCGCCAGAGCGATGCTGATGGGGGATACAAAGACGCTTTCGTTTTGGCCATCGTCCGCACGTGCGGGATCAGCTTGCAAGAGCAATTGTTGGAACACAAGCATGCCGAGGCGGTTGTGAGCCGTCAC
>CALKAQ010000019.1 GCA_937983075.1 uncultured bacterium
GACCACCGAGATCTACACTCTTTCCCTACACGACGCTCTTCCGATCTGACTTTGCGCATGCGTTTTTCGCACGCCAAGCGGAGATTCGGGAGAAGGTGGCCGGCCGCCGGATCATCGTGCATGGCAGTCTCAATCTGGCGGAAGGCCGCGACATTTACGATTGGGGCGGCGGCCCGACCCTCTATATCAGCGAAGACGGACAGGTAGGCAACTTCAATCGTTTTTTTGCCCACCAGCATCCTCCGGTGGAAGTCGTGGTCATTCGGGATCTTACGGCCGAGGTGCGGCCTCAATGGGTGTTCGATCTGCACGAAAACTACGGATCGAAGTACAGCTTATATGCAAACGTGTCGACCGAACTCGGCAAACGAGGCGCTCGGGAGATGACGAAGGCGGTGGAAGCGCGTGGAATGGAATTGATGCGGCTGGAGGAGCTCTTTTCGTATGTCAAGCCGCCGCATCCCGAGTTTTTGACGGAACCGAGCCCCGGAATTTTCATGCCGAGCCGCGTGATCGCTCAAGGGGTGCCCGATGCGTACGGGGTATACGCCGCAAGTTTGGGTGCCGATTGTTATACAACCGAAATGGGACTTGAAAATCCTCTGGCGGTGAGAATAGAGATGACGGAGGTATCGGTCCGGGCATGTCTCGAAGTCTTGCGCGCTCCTTAGTCGTGGCGGAACCTCTCATTCCGTTTCCCGTTGAGCGCGTGCAGCAGACTTTGATCACGTGGTATCGGCGGCATCGGCGCGATCTGCCGTGGCGCAGAACCAATGATCCGTATCGCATCTGGCTTTCGGAGGTCATGCTGCAGCAAACAAGGGTGGATACGGCGATCGCTTACTACGAACGTTTTGTACGGCGTTTCCCGAACCTGGAGGCCTTGGCTGCCGCGCCGGTCGAGGAAGTGCTCAAACTTTGGGAAGGGCTCGGATACTACCGGCGAGCACGCAACTTTCATGCGGCCGCACGTGAGGTGTGCGAGCATTACGGCGGGGTGGTTCCGGACGATCCGGCGGTTTTTGGCCGGCTGCCTGGCGTCGGTCCTTACACCCTCGGAGCCGTGTTAAGCATTGCCTTCGGCCGAGCTTTGCCCGCAGTCGACGGCAATGTCATGCGTGTTGTTTCGCGCCTGACGGGATTTGCGGAGCCAATTGACAAAGCCGCCGGACGAAAATATATTGAAGCGGTTGCGGAAAGGCTCGTCCTCCAATCGGCGCCGGGAGATTGGAACCAGGCGATGATGGAACTGGGTGCCCTCGTCTGCAAGCCGAGGCAGCCTAGCTGCGAGGCTTGCCCCGTGGCCGGTTGGTGTGTGGCCAATCAAAACGGCAACGCCGAGGCATTGCCGTTGAAAGGCGAAAGCGCTCCCGTGCAGGAAGTGGATCGGGCAGTCGCGGTGTTGTATTCGCAAGGGCGAGTTTGGCTGCAGAAGCGGCCGCCGGAAGGGCTGTTGGCCGGCTTGTGGGATTTCCCTGCGGTCGAAGCGCCATGGGGTACGTGGAATCTGCCCGGCGAGCGGGAGAAGGCTTTGCTCGAAGGGCTGAGGGAGTACGGGGTGCGCCGCCCGCGCATTCTAACGATGCTCGGTGAGACGACGCACACCTTCAGCCATGTGCGCTGGCGCATGACCGTCTACTTGTGCACCGGAGAAGCTGCGCCGCAAGAAGGGACCTGCTGGGCCGGGCGCGCGGAATTGGAACGGCTGACGCTGCCCAAAGCGGTGCAGCGCATCGTTGCGCTGCTGGAGTCGGCGGGCATTTGGTCGTCCGGGGCGCAGCGTTAGGCGCTCGTGGTCGCCAGCGTTTCCGGGTCCAACTTTTCAACGAACTCGATGACTTCGCGCGTCAAATGGGTCGGTGTCGAGGAACCGGCCGTAATGCCGACTTTCTTTGCCCCTTTGAGCCATTCAAGTTTGATGTCGGCGACGCTGTCGACCAAGTAAGCCGGCTTTCCGGCCATTTCTCGGACCACTTGTACGAGGCGATTGGAATTGTTGCTGCGCGTGTCGCCGACGACGAGCACGACGTCGGCTTCCTTGGCTTGTTCGGCCGCAGCTTCCTGGCGCACTTGCGTCGCCAGGCAAATTTCGTTGTACACCTCGACGTGCGGCCATTTTTGTCGAATGGAATTGATCACATGTTCGGTATCCCACATGCTCAGCGTCGTCTGTGTGGTCACAGCGAGCTTTTCGGTGGGAATGTCAAGCTGATCGACGTCTTCGGGCCTCTCGATCAAATGAACGCGGTCGGGAGCCTCGCCGATGACGCCGTCGGGTTCGGGGTGGCCGCGCTTGCCGACATACAAGATGTGATAGCCGCGGGAAGCAAGCTCTTTGACCAAATGATGCGTGCGTGTGACGTCGGGGCATGTCGCGTCAACGCAGGTGAGTCCTTTGGCGAGCGCCTTCCTTTTCACTTCCGGAGATACCCCGTGAGCCGTGAAGATGACGGTGCCTGAATCCACTTGGTCGAGCAGCGAGAGGCGATCCGGACCGTCCAGCGTAATGACGCCGTATTCTTCGAGGCTTTGAACCGCGTGCCGGTTGTGGACGATCAGTCCGAGCACGTAAATGGGGCGTGGGTATTTGGGATCTTCTGCAACGGCTTTGGCCACTTGCATGGCATCCACAACGCCGTAGCAGTACCCGCGAGGCGAAATTTTAATGACTTCCATCGGCCGGACCTCCCAATCAACAAACCGCCCAAACGTCTATGTACACTTAAAATATCACATGTTTCGGCACCGATCAATTTTACCGCCTTTCGGTTGACGGATGGTTCTCCAGCCGATACATTGATATATGTATATATGTGTATATGTGCATGTATAGATGAACGGCGGCTGAATAAAGTTGTGGGGATGATGGAGGGGTGTCATTGCGAGAGCTGGCTCGGGTATTTAAGGCGCTAGGTGACGAAAATCGATTGCGCATTTTGGCGCGGTTGAAGGATGCGACATACGGCGTCTGTGACTTAGCGCGTTCCGTGGGCATCGCTCAGCCGACGCTGTCGCATCATCTCAAGATTTTGCGGGAAACCGGTCTCGTCCATGCCGAAAAGGAAGGCCAGTGGATTTACTGCAGCTTGAATACCAAGGCGTTCGAGCGCCTTGGGCTCGATCTTGTCGGGCTTTTGGAACGGCATGAGGAGGGTGTCGCGTCGGAGTGAAGCCCTTGCTGCGTGTCATACGCTATTTCAAACCGTATAAGGGACTGGCCATCGGCACGCTCGCCGCGGCTACAGGATCGACGTTGGTCGCAATGGTGGGGCCGTACTTAATCGGTCTAGCCATTGACGAAGCCATTGCCGGTGCTGACGCCCGTCTGCTTGGGCAGCTTGTCGTGGGCATTATCGTCGCCATGTTGTTGCGCGACGGCTTGAACTCGCTGCGCATTCGCCTGAACAATCGTCTGGAGCAGCAAGTCATTTATGATATGCGCAACGAGGTGTACCGCCACCTCCAAACGCTGCCGCTCAGCTTCTATTCAGATCGGTCCACCGGAGAGCTGATGTCGCGGGTCGTCGACGACGTCAACCGGGTGGAACGCGTGCTGCTCGACGGAACGGAGCAAGTATTCGTCGCGTTGCTGACGCTCTGTGGCGTCGCCGCCATCATGTTCTCCATGTCCCCGAGCTTGGCCTGGGTCGCGTTGATTCCGGTGCCGTTTTTGGCGCTCGGCGCTTGGCTTTACATTCGGCGCAGGCATGTTTTGTACAAAAACGCCAGGGAAAAGGCGGCAGCGATGAATGCCATCCTCCACGACAGCCTTTCGGGCTTGCTGCAAGTCAAGATATTCAACCGCGAACGTGAGCAGGCCGAACGGTTTGCCCGTGGCGCCGATGGCTATCGCCATGCACAGCTGGACATCATGTACAGCTGGAGCTTGTTCTCTCCGAGCATGAACTTTCTCGGCGGTCTGGGCACGGTGCTGGTGCTCATCGTTGGGGGCAATGCCATCATACGAGGCAGCGACACGGTGACATACGGCACCTTGGTTTCGTTCATGATGTTGCTCGGTCTGTTCTATGAGCCGATCAATCGTCTGCACAGCCTGAACAATTTGTGGCAGGACGCTTTGGCTGCCAGCTCTCGTGTTTTTGAGATTCTCGACACGCAACCCGATATCGTCGAACCTCCGCAGCCGAAGCACATTCACGGGCGGGCGAGGGGACAAGTCGACTTTGAAAACGTTCATTTTGCGTACAGCAACGGCCGCAAGGTGCTGCACGGCATCAATCTGCACGTCAAACCCGGAGAGACCATCGCATTGGTCGGTCCCACCGGTGCGGGCAAGACGACCTTGGTACAGCTGATCCCACGGTTTTACGACGTCGTCTCCGGGGCGGTGAAGGTCGATGGCATCGATGTACGGGAGCTTTCGCTCGAGTCGCTGCGGCGCCAGATCGCCGTCGTCTCGCAAGAACCGTTTCTATTTAACGCGACCATCCGCGAAAACATTTTGATGGGCAATCCCGACGCCGACGAAGACAAAATGAAATGGGCCGCGGAAATGGCCAACATCCGCACATTCATCGAACGGCTTCCGCAACAGTATGACACGCTGGTCGGCGAACGTGGCGTGAAGCTGTCAGTCGGTGAAAAACAGCGCATCAGCATCGCACGAGCCTTGTTGAAAGACGCTCCGATCGTGATCCTCGATGAGGCGACGGCGAGTGTCGATACGATCACCGAGATGCAGATTCAAGAAGCGCTCGAACGTTTGAGGGAAGGACGGACCACGTTTGTTATTGCTCACCGTTTGTCAACCGTCCGGACAGCCGACCGAATCGCGTGCATTAAAGACGGCCGAATTGCAGAGATCGGCACGCACGACGAACTGATGCGTCTCGACGGATTGTATGCGAGTTTGGTCGAGCATCAAAACGCGACCGGTCGTCTGGACCGGGAAGTTGTTCCAGATTTGGTATAATTACGGGAAGGCTGGGGATGACATGGCGTTTGAATCCCAGGCAGAGGCTGTGGGGAAGAACTTGTCTGATGAGCGGGAACGTGCTTTGGCCGTAAACGAGCGGCTGGCGGGCTCAAGGCTGTTTGGCGATCCCAAACGCGAATTGGCGGAAGGGCAGCATCTTCCTTGGCGGATTGCGCCCGATCCGGTTGTGATTGACGCCAAAACGGTTGCATTTTTTGAAGAGTTAGGGCTGCATTTGCTCCGGTTTTACACCGCGGCGAATCGACTGTACAATCAGGCGGTTCGCGGTTCGCAGCCTGGCTGGGTGCGCGCCTGGCTCGAAGCGGGCAAGACGGAGGAAGTCATCAATTATGCGCGGATGCGGCGTTTTCGGACGGATGTGCCGCTGGTCATTCGGCCCGACGTCATTCCGACGGACGACGGCTACGTCATCACCGAACTTGACTCGGTCCCCGGTGGGATTGGGCTATTGGCGGCGTTGACCGAAGCGTACGCGTCCGTAGGCGCTCGCGACATCGTCGGCGGTGTCGAAGGCATGGTCGACGGATTCATCGCAGCGATGCGGCAGCTGGAGCCGGAAAAGGAGAACCCGGTGGTGGCCATCGTCGTCAGCGACGAGTCCAACGACTACCGGGGCGAAATGGGCTGGCTGGCCGAGGCGGTTTCCGAACGCGGCTTGCCCACGTATACCGTACATCCTGCCGACGTGCTTTTCATTGAAGGCGGTCTTTATCTCGGAAAAGCAGTCACCGGCCGCGCGGAACCGTTGCGCATCGACATCGTCTATCGGTTTTTCGAGCTGTTCGATTTGCGGAACATCCCCAAGATAGACTTGATTCTCTACGCAATCCGCAAGGAATGGGTGAAGGTCACGCCGCCGCTCAAACACCACCTGGAAGAAAAAATGCTCTTTGCTCTGTTTCATCACCCGGCTCTCGCACCTTTTTGGCGTGAGCAGCTTGGCCAAAAAAGCGTCGAGTTTCTGACGCAAGTGCTTCCGCCGACATGGGTGATGGATCCGGCTCCGCTGCCTCCGCACGCCGTCATACCCGGGCTCGAGATGCGAAACCGTGCGGTGACCGACTGGCGGCAGCTCAAGGACGGTACGCAGCGCGAACGAGAACTCGTCATCAAGCCGTCCGGATTCTCACCTGACGCCTGGGGGAGCCGCGGTGTCGTCATCGGACACGATCTGCCGCAGGACGAGTGGGGAGATGCCATCGAACGTGCGCTCTCGGCTTTTCCGCAGACGCCGCACATTTTACAGCGCTTCCGGAAAGGGGCGCGAGTTTCGGTTTCATATTACGACTTCGTCGACGATGCGGTGAAGCAAATGCACGGCCGTGCGCGGCTTTGTCCTTATTATTTCGTCATCGAGGGCGAGCCGCGCCTGACCGGGGTGTTGGCAACCATCGCTCCGCTGAACAAAAAAGCCATTCACGGCATGGTCGATGCCGTGATGGCTCCTGCTTCCGTCCGATAAACGCCCGCGAGCGTGAGGTACAGACCACTAAGGAGATGAGGCGAGTGCGAGACTACAGGGAAATTCCGCTATGGAAAGACGTTTCGCCAGAAGAGTGGACCGATTGGAAGTGGCAGGTGCGAAATCGCCTGCGAACCGTAGAAGAACTCAAACAAGTCATCAACTTGACACCGGAAGAGGAAGCAGGCTTGGCCTATGCGGCCCATGGGTTCCCTGCCGGAATCAATCCGTACTACGTGTCGCTCATGGATCCGGATGACCCTAATTGCCCGATTCGACGCCAAGGGCTGCCGCTGAACGACGAGGCGATCATCGGCATGAACGACATGACGGACCCGCTGCATGAAGACGTCGATTCGCCTGTGCCGTATTTGACGTACCGTTATCCGGATCGAGTGCTTTTCATCGTCACTGAAATGTGTGCGATGTACTGCCGGCACTGTACTCGACGCCGTTTAGTCGGTTCCAAGGAAGGGTCGATTCCAACCGCGGCGATTGACCGGGTTCTCGATTATATCCGGAAGACTCCACAAATTCGTGACGTCCTCATTTCCGGCGGCGACCCACTGACGCTGGGTGACAGTCGTTTGGAATACATTCTCGCGGGTTTGAGGTCAATCCCCCACGTTGAAATCATTCGTTTCGGCACGCGGGTCATGGTGACGAACCCGTTTCGGATCACCGATGAACTTTGCCGGATGATTCAAAAATACCATCCGATATGGATTAACACGCATTTCAACCATCCGAAGGAATTGACGCCGGAAGCCGTTGAAGCGTGTGCCAAACTGGCAAACGCCGGTGTGCCTCTCGGCAATCAGGCGGTCTTGCTGCGCGGCGTCAACGACTGCCCGCACATTCAAAAAGAACTGTGCTTAAGGCTTGTGCGAGCGCGGGTGCGCCCGTACTACTTGTACCAATGCGACTTGTCCGAAGGCATTGAGCACTTCCGTACGCCCGTGTCGAAGGGAATTGAAATTATTGAACATTTGCGCGGGCACATCTCGGGTTATGCAGTCCCGACGTTCGTGATTGACGCGCCGGGAGGCGGCGGCAAGATCCCCGTGGAGCCGAATTACGTCATTTCTCAATCGCCCAGCAAAATTGTGCTGCGGAATTTTGAAGGACGCATTGTGACTTATCCCGAACCGGAACATGGGGACACGCATGATCCCGAAACGTGTGAGTACTGCAAGGCGGCTGCAGGAAAGGAACGGGGAGTTGCTGCGCTTATGAAAACGGGCGGTCAGTTGACGTCTACCACCACGCGCATCGACCATAAGCGAAACGGTTGGGTCCCGGTATCGTGTCTGTGAAGCCCATGAGCGGAGTGCAGCAAGGAGCAGCGTCAACCAGAGACCGCATATTGGCCGCCGCGGTCTCGGTGTTCGCTCGGCAAGGGTATCACGGTACGTCGGTAGACGATATCGTGCAGGAAGCCGGTTCGTCAAAAGGGGCGTTCTACTTTCATTTTGCGAACAAAGAGGCTCTGTTTCTTGCGATTGTGGAACAATTCGCGTCCGATTTAATCGTCGCCGTTTACGACGCCCTCAAGGCTGCCAGCGGCCGAGAGCGAGTGCGGGCGGCCGTTGAAGCCGGCGTAAAAGCTTTTGCCCAAGAACCCGCTCTCGCCAAAATCTTTTTAGTGGAGGCTGTCGGGTTGAATCCGTCGTTCGAGGCGAAACGACGTGAAATATACGGTGCTTTTGCCAAACTGATACGCGAGTATTTGGACGCCGCGGTGGAAGACGGTGATCTGCCGCCTCAAGACACGGAACTCGCCGCCTATGCGTGGCTTGGCACCATCAGCGAAGGCGTCGTTTTTGCTCTTGAGCGCGGCAGGGATTTGCAAAGCGCGGATTTTGTCGACAGCTTGACGTGCCTTGTCTTGCGCGCCGTCGGCTATCAGCCGTCCTGATGTCAATGGAAGGCGGCGTCGTCCAACCAAGCCGGAGCTTGTTGCCTGCGAGGCCGAAGTTCGCGGCGGAAGCGATCGACGCTTCGGCGGTGGACATCCTTCAACTCGAATACGTACTGTTGCAAAACACGACAAGCCTCATCGAGATCCCAATCGTGCGAGGTCATTCGCAGATGGACCGCAGCGACTTGATCGATCTGGTTGGCGGCTTTTTCCAGAGCTTCGCCGATCAGTTGTTCAAGTCGCTTTTTTTGATCGTCGGGCATTGATTTGCGAACCATCCACCGACCGAAGACGAGAGGGAGCCCGGTCCACTGCTGCCACGCATGCGCAAGGCTGCGCTTGTGGCTGAAGCCGCGGGGCGGGCTTTTAGTCGCCGCGACCGCTGCATCACCGATGAAAACCAGGCCTCCCAAATGCCGTCGATCCGGCGTCAGGGGCACTTGCTTCGGGTTGTCGACGTTGTATACGCTGCGCAGCAAGATGCTCAGCAAAGCTGGCGCCATGGCCGCCTCGTGCGGTATGCCAATAGGTGCTTGCCCGAGCAATGTCTCTTCGACGCGTGCAAGAAGCAGAGGGCCTGGCGGCAAGCCGTCTTCCGCGGCTGCGAGCCCGAAATAACCGAGCGGCTCAAAATTGCGCTGCAATCGAAAGACCTCAGTGAGGGAGAAACAGGCTGCGTCAATTTCTCCTCTGCCGGCGAGGTGCGCAAGCTGGCGAGGAGGAGCCGTAATGACTTCGAAGCCGCTTGTGTCGCTTGGCCAGTCAAAGTGAAACGGAGCAGTGCTTAAATACGGCAGACGCCCGATGCGAGGAGGTCGTATCGTCTTCCTGATCATGTTCGTCATGATAAAATGCGAAACGGCGTGTGTCAAGCGACCGCAGGATCTCGCTTGATATTCATGGCAGGAGCATGGTACTCGGGTGTCATAATACTACGCATGCAGTCGAGCGAAGGGAAGGATTGACCAATGGCAGCAATCAAAAACGTCGTCATTCTCGGCGCGGCCGGAAGAGACTTTCACAATTTCAACGTCTACTACCGTGACAATCCACAGTATCGCGTCGTCGCTTTCACCGCGACGCAAATCCCCGACATCGACGGTCGGGTGTATCCGGCAAGCCTTGCCGGAGAACGCTATCCGGATGGCATTCCGATTCTTTCTGAAAGCGATCTGCCGCAGATTATTCGTGATTATCAGGTCGATGAAGTTGTGTTCGCCTATAGTGACGTTTCCCATGAGCACGTCATGCATCTCGCCTCTTTGGCCATGGCATCGGGTGCCGATTTTCGGCTGCTCGGGCCGAACAGCACGATGCTTTCCGCCCGCGTTCCCGTCATCGCCGTAACCGCGGTGCGCACGGGGGCCGGCAAGAGCCAGACTACCCGGCGTGTGGCCGAAATTCTCACCGCACGCGGCCTCAAAGTTGTCGTCGTACGCCATCCCATGCCGTACGGCGATCTTGCGAAGCAGCGCCTGCAGCGGTTTGCTGCATATGAAGATCTTGATCTCCACGAATGCACCATCGAGGAGCGCGAGGAATACGAACCGCATCTCGACCGCGGCAACGTCGTCTACGCCGGAATCGATTACGGTGCCATCTTGGAGCAGGCGGAGGCTGAGGCCGACGTCATTTTGTGGGACGGCGGCAACAATGATTTCGCGTTCTATAAACCCGATCTGACCATCACCGTGGTCGATCCACATCGCCCGGGCCATGAATTGTTGTACCATCCGGGAGAGACAAACTTCCGCCTGGCTGATGTGATCATCATCAATAAGGTCGATACGGCGGCGCCGGAACAGGTGAGCGCGGTCCGTGAGTCGATTGCCAAGCACAACCCCACGGCGACCGTTATTGAAGCTGCTTCTCCCATTACCGTCGATCAACCCGAATTGATCCGAGGGAAAAAAGTGGTCGTTGTGGAAGACGGGCCGACCTTGACGCATGGCGGCATGGCTTATGGCGCGGGGATCATCGGAGCCAAAAAAGCCGGAGCCACTCCGGTGGATGCGCGTCCGTACGCGGTCGGCTCGCTGCAAGAAGTGTTCCGAACGTACAGCCATCTTGGCGATGTCGTACCCGCGATGGGATATGGGGAGGAACAAATGCAAGAGCTGGCCGAAACGGTCAACCGGACTCCGGCTGACGCAGTAGTCATCGGCACACCGATCGATCTTGGCCGCTTGCTGAAGCTCAACAAGCCGACGGTTCGAGTAGGCTACGAGCTGAAAGAGCTCAGTGAAGTGACGCTGGAAGACGTGCTTTCCAAACTGAATTTGTCCGCCAAGCAGCAGTAGAAACGAACGCAAAGACCGTTTGGCCGCTTATGGCGAAGGGGCTGCCCCCTCGAATGGGGGCAGCCCTTTTTTGACATTACTCTTGGTAGATCCTCACGTAGTCGAAGGCACCGAAACCGTCGACTCCTGTAGAGGCGTAGAGGTAAACGTGCATGGTCTCCGGATTCAGGCTTCCGAAGTTCATGGTGCCGCTGTGGCGCTGCTCGCCGTTGATGAAGAGCTTGATGTTAAAGTTCTTGTCGCCTGTATGCTCGAACTCAATCCGCAGCTCGAGCGGATAGCTGACGGAAGAGTTCCAGCCCGGGGCGAAGGTGACGTCAGCGTCGTTCAGGTTGCGATCGCCGTTGAACTTCGTCAGATTCATGCCACCGGGGTTGCCTGTGACGCGGAAGCCGTTGTGCCACCATGGGTCATCTTTACCGACCAACTTGTCGGAGAAACCAACGTTCAGCTCTTGCAGGTCTACTTGAGAATAGCCCACTTCGACAATCGTCTTGACACCGGTCATATCGATGGGATCGCGGTTGACGATACCCGCCGTACGCACATCCGAAACTTGGCTTTCCGGAGTGAAGTTGTACAGCACGAGTCTCCCGTTCGAAACTTCGACGACGGCGGTCGGATTGTGCTCGTGGAAAGTCCAGAAATTCATGTCGAGGTCAGTGGAGAAGTCGGTGTCGACAATCGCCGGTTCAACGAAAACCGCGATAACGTCGGACGGGGCCGCCTTGTTGCCGGCCGCATCGACGGCTGTTATCCGATAGAAATACTCTTTTTCGTTTTCAACGTTGCGGTCGACATAACGCGTGGCCGTCACCGTGTCCAAAACCTGGAAGGGACCGTTCGCCGAATCAGCCCGTTCGACAACGTATTCCGCACCGCCGAAGACAGCGCTCCAGCTGATCAGGGCCTGGCTGTCACGGGTGGTCGCCCGGACATCGCTCGGTGATGCCAGCGGCGGGGTGGTGTAGGTGAAATCGTCGGACACAAAGCTGTCGCCGGACCAATTCGAAACGTGTACGCGCAGCGTATAGGTGGTGTCGGGAACGAGGCCGTCGATGACAATGTTGTGTTGGCCGGTAAGCGACGTCCGCTGGGCGGTTTGCGTGTACTCGCCGTCAACGCCGTATTCGACCGAGGCCATGGACGGATCGCCGGTGTTAAAACGAACATAGAGTTCATTGTTTTCGGTGAGACCCGTTTCAATGTCGCCGATGATTTGCAGCTGGGCAAACGCAGATACGCTTAACACGAGCAACATCGCTGCAGCCGTTAATGTCATCAGAAGACGCTTCACAAGAACTCCTCCTTCACAGCAAAACACTTGGGGTGATTTGGAAAAAGCGGTGCTTGCGAACGCTTTTAAAAGAGTGTTTTCCAGGCATCCCCCCTTTCGTCTATGTTTGGACGGATAAGTAAAACGTTTTTTGTGTAGAATTACAATTATTGTAAATGGCTAAGCTTTGCTTTTTAGTCGGCTTCCATAAATTGCGTGAGGTGTGAAAGTGCGGAACCCCCAAAAAACGGGGGTCCGCACGGCTGAATCAGATTCGGATTACTTCTGGTACAAGGCAAGATAGTCGATTGCCCAGGTGGCATTCGGTGTAATGCTCGAGACGTACATGTAGAAGTGCATGTTCTCGAGGTTGAGCGTACCCGCATGGAGCTTGCCTTGATGGCGCAGCTGGTCGTTGATGTAGACGGCGACGTCAAAGTTTTGGCCACCGGTGTGGGTGAGCTCCCAGCGCAGTCGGTACGGCGGGGAAATGCTGATGCTCCAGCTGGGAGGAGTGAATTGGGAATCGCCGCCATCGAAGACCTGCAAGTTGAGGGTGTTGTTGTACCCCGTCATGCGGAAGCCGTTGTGCCACCACGGATCGTTGTCTTCGTTTGGCGAGGTCTTGAGGATCTGGTCCATAAAGCCCGGATTCAATTCGTCGGCGCCGACATGGACGTAGCCGACCTCGACCACGGTGGTGACTCCGGTCATGTCAATGGGTTCGCGGGTTACAATACCGTAGGTGCGCGGTACGTCGCTGCCCATATTGGACCAGACGAGCTGGCCGTCCTTGACTTCGATCTTGGCGGTCGGCCGGTCGTCATGGAGCTGCCATACATCCCAGTCGAGGTCCGTCGTGAAGTCGCTGACGAAAATAGCCGGTTCAATGACGACACTCAAGACAGGGGACGGAGCGGCGGCTTGGTTGCCTTCGGCATCGACCGCGGTCACCCGATAGCGGTATTCTTCGTGATTCGTAACCGTGTTGTCGACATAATGGGTTTCCTCAACGGTAGCAAGGACGGTGAAGGGGCCGTTGGCGGAGTCAGCTCGTTCGACGACATAAGCGGCGCCGCCAAACACCGGATTCCAGCTGATCCGGGCCTGGCCGTCACGGGTGGTTGCACGCAGCGCCTCGGGAGATTCGAGGCCCGGCGTAACGAAAATGATATCGTCGCTCACGTAGGAGTCACCGGACCAGTTCGAGAGATGAACCCGCAAAGTATACGTGGTGTCGTTTGCGAGACCGCCGATGACGAAATAATGCGAGCCGGTGAGCGAAGTCCGCTGGGCGGTTTGAGCGAATTCGCCGTCAACGCCGAATTCGACGTAGGCCATGGACGGATCGCCCGACTCAAAGCTTACATACAACTCATTGTTTTCGGTTAGGCCCGTCTCGATATCACCAATGATTCCGAGAGCGAAAGCCGACATGCTCGTTGCCAGCATGAGAGCGATGGAAACAAAAACGGCTGAAAGTCGTTTCACGCAAAAAATCCTCCTCTGCGGATCATTAGCGGTTGACTGTGTTGTAGAACCAAAAGGGCAGCAATCCCGAAGCTTCCTATCATTGGTTGGGCCGGATTTTCCCCTTCCCGACGCATGCCGTCGCACCGCATCAACGGAACACGTGCGAATGATGTGAAGTAAAAGTTTGCGAAGTATAATTAGATTTCCTTCTTGGAAATCCACGTGGAGTGAAAATAACCCTTGATTGAAATTGGAAGGGGATTCTCGCGAAAGTTCAGAGCGACGAGCCCGATGAATCAACCATAGGGAGCCATTCAACGAATACGAGGGGGTAAAACCGTTGCCATGTGAGGCTGTCTCATGTAGTATGCAAAGAAGAATGTCCCATTCGTTCCACAGCTGAGAAGCAACATTGTTTCTCCTGGTTCATACAACCGATAAAAGAAGGAATAGAACTTCGGGTGGGAAAATGAAACTAAAGCGGATGTAGGAAGTTGTCATGTTTGGCGCGTCAACGCCAGGGGCTTCTCAACGGCGCGCAGGTATCCCAAGGAGGTCATTTTTATGTCCGTCGACGTACAGTACCAACCAACACCCAACCCGAACAGCATGAAGTTCGTCGTCAATCAAACCGTGGTTGAATCCGGCAGTGAGTCTTACATGGATGCAGAGTCCGCTAAAAACTCACCGCTGGCGTCCGCGCTTTTCGGGTTGGAAGGGGTAGCCAGCGTATTTATGCTGGGCAATTTCATTACGGTGAACAAAACACCTGAAGCTGCTTGGGAAGATTTGGCCCCTGCAATCAGCGAAATCATCGCCGACCATTTGAGCAAGTGAACGCGAAGCGGCCGAGGGTGCTCTGGCCGCTGTTTAACATGTCCGGCCCCGGCAATCCCGGGGCGTTTAACTGCATGAGTAGGAGCTGTCTGTATGGAGGAGAGACGTTCGTTTCGACGCATCCTCGTCGCCAACCGCGGCGAAATTGCCATCCGTGTGTTTCGTGCTTTGACGGAATTGGGCAAAGAAACGGTAGCCATTTATTCCGAAGAAGATACCCTTGCACTCCATCGGTACAAGGCGGATGAAGCCTATTTGGTTGGGAAAGGCAAGGGGCCGGTTGAAGCGTACCTCGATATAGAAGGCATCATCGATATCGCTCTTCAGCATGATGTCGATGCCATTCACCCGGGTTACGGATTTTTGTCCGAAAACGCGGAGTTTGCCCGCGCCTGCGCTGAGGCCGGCATCGCATTTATTGGTCCGCCTCCGGACGTATTGGAGGTCTTCGGCGACAAAGTAAAGGCTCGGGCACTTGCGAAAGCCGCCGGTCTGCCGTTGGTTCCTGCAACCGAACAACCTGTGCAAAGTTTGGAAGAGGCATTGAGCTTTGCAGAAAAATGGGGTTATCCAATTATTGTCAAGGCCGTTGCCGGTGGTGGCGGTCGGGGAATGCGAGTTGTTCGTTCAGCGCAGGAGCTGAGGGAAAATCTGGAACGGGCGCGCTCGGAAGCACAAAAAGCTTTTGGAGTATCGGCCGTCTATCTCGAAAAATACATTGAGCGGCCCAAGCACCTTGAAGTACAAATTTTGGCCGACGCACACGGCAACGTCGTTCATCTGTACGAGCGGGACTGCTCGGTGCAACGGAGGCATCAGAAAGTTGTCGAATTCGCACCGTCTCTCGTCCTGAGCGAAGAACAACGCACCGAGATTTGTGAAGCCGCGGTTCGCCTCATGAAGATGGCGGGCTACGTCAACGTCGGTACGGTTGAATTTCTTTATGATCAAGACGGATCGTACTATTTCCTTGAAGTCAATCCGCGCATCCAGGTGGAGCACACCGTCACCGAACTGATCACCGGCATCGACATCGTCCACGCTCAAATACATGTCGCTGAAGGCTTGCGTTTGTCCGATGAAGCAATCGGCATTCCGAACCAGGAAAGCGTGCGCCGCAACGGTTACGCCATTCAGTGCCGCGTGACGACGGAAGACCCCAGGAACAATTTCATGCCCGACCACGGCGTCATCGTCGCTTACCGATCGGCTGCAGGGTTCGGCGTTCGGCTCGATACCGGAAACGGCGGACACACCGGTGCCGTGGTCACGCCGCATTACGATTCGCTGCTGGTGAAAATCAGCACTTTTTCCAATACGTTTACCGGTGCAGCGCGCAAAATGCTGCGTTCGTTGCAGGAGTTCCGCATCCGCGGTGTAAAAACGAATATTCCGTTTTTGGAAAATGTCGTTCAACATCCGCGCTTTTTGTCCGGTGAAGCCGACACCACTTTCATCGACACGACACCTGAATTGATGCAATTTCCCGAGCGCCGCGACCGCGGCACGCGTATATTGCGTTACATCGGGTATACGACCGTCAATCGGCCGGAAAGCATGCGGGCGGTCGACCGCTCGCAGCTGTTGGAGGCGAAAGTGCCGGACGTCGAGGAAACAGCGCCGCATCCGGAGCAGACCAAAGTGCTTCTGGACCGTCTCGGTCCCGAAGGCTTTGTGCGTTGGATTAAAGAGCAAAAGCGGCTTCTCATCACCGATACGACGTTCCGCGACGCTCATCAGTCGCTGTTGGCCACGCGGGTACGAACATACGACTTGCTGCGAATTGCGGATGCAACCCAAAAGCTCATGCCAGGGCTGTTCTCCATGGAGATGTGGGGCGGAGCGACCTTTGATGTCGCCTACCGGTTCAATAAAGAAGATCCGTGGGAGCGACTGATCAAACTGCGCGAAGCGGTGCCGAACATTTGCTTCCAAATGCTGTTGCGAGCATCCAACGCGGTCGGCTACGTCAACTACCCGGACAACGTCGTCCAGTCGTTTGTCCACGAAGCCGCCGCTGCGGGTATCGACATCTTCCGGATCTTCGACAGCCTCAATTGGGTTGAGGGTATGGAAGTAGCGGTCAAGGCCGCGTTGGAAACCGGAAAACTAGTCGAAGCTACCCTTTGCTACACCGGTGACATTATGGACAGTCGCCGCACCAAGTATACGCTCGACTATTACATCGATCTCGCCAAGCGCCTTGAAGACATGGGTGCGCACATCTTGGGGATCAAGGACATGGCGGGGCTGTTGAAGCCTTATGCGGCGGAACGCTTGATTTCCGCTTTGAAAGAACATATCGACATCCCTATCCATTTCCATACCCACGATACGGCAGGCAACGGCGTCGCTTCGGTGATCAAAGCGGCGGAAGCCGGTGTGGACATCGTCGATCTTGCGATACCGGCGCTGTCCGGCTTAAGTTCGCAACCGAGCATGGGTGCCGTCGTCGCCGCGTTGGAGGATTCGGACAGGCGCACCGGCATCAGCTTGGAAAACATCCAGCTCCTCGACGAATACTGGGAGCGGGTGCGGCAGTATTATGAGCCGTTTGAGTCGGGGCTCAAGGCAAGCACTTCGGAAGTGTACGTCCACGAAATGCCGGGTGGACAATACTCGAACCTGCGCGTGCAAGCCAAGGCGCTCGGCTTGATCGATCGCTGGAACGACGTTGTCAAGGCATATGTGATGGCCAATCGCTTGATGGGCGATGTCGTGAAGGTGACGCCGTCGTCGAAGGCGGTTGGGGATCTCGCCTTGTTCATGGTTCAAAACGACCTCAACGAGGAAAACATTCTCACCAAGGGAGAGCATTTGACTTTCCCCGACTCGGTGATCGACTTTTTCGCCGGCATGATGGGGCAGCCTGTGGGCGGTTTCCCCGAGGAATTGCAGAAAGTTGTTCTCAAGGACCGAAACCCCATTACGTGTCGACCGGGCGAACTGCTCGAACCGGTTGACTGGGACGCGGTACGTGCCGAAGTGAGCAAGCTGCTCGGGCGTGAAGCCACGCAGCGGGAAGCGTTGTCCTACGTTTTGTATCCGAAGGCGTTCAAGGACTACGTCGCTCACGTCAGGGAGTACACCGATACGTCCGTCATCGACACGCCCACGTTCTTCTACGGGATGAATCCCGGAGATGAAACGCAAGTTGAAATTGAGCCTGGAAAAACGCTGGTCATCCGCCTCAATGCAATTGGGCGTTTGCAGGAAGACGGTACACGGACCCTGCACTTTGAGCTGAACGGTCAACCGCGTCAGATTCGGGTCATTGACGAATCGTGTGCCGTCGAAATTGAAACGAGAGAAAAAGCCGATGAGAACAATCCGAGCCATATCGGTGCTTCCATGCCCGGCACGGTGTTGGATATACTCGTCAAGCCCGGCCAAACAGTAGCCAAGGGACAGGCACTGCTTGTGGTCGAAGCCATGAAAATGGAGACCACCGTGCATGCACCGATGAAAGGCAAAGTCGAGCGAATCGCGGTTGAAGCGGGCGACGTGGTAGCCGCGGGCGATCTGCTGCTCGTGATTGCACCGGATTCGGACAATGCCTGACGTCGGCCGTAGCTGTGGGGGTGCGAAGAGCGGAAGGGCCGTCGCTCTTCGCACCGCGCCCAAGCGCTGTCAGGTCGGATTGTGAGTCGAAGCTTGTGCCCCTGGCTGGCGCGGGGTGCTCCACTGTTGATACTGCTGCTGGCTGCCTTGCCAGCCGGAGTAGCTGTGTTGATGCTGGCCTATGGGCGCATTTTGCTGCTGCCAGTTGGCCGGAGCGGCGTGCCAGCCTTGCTGCTGCCACTGCTGTGTTTGCTGCTGCAGGCGGCCGCGGATCGAGCTGAACTGGTTTTTTGCCTGCTGCAGCTGCGATTCGTCAATGATTTTAGGACTGTACCAGCCCCGCTGATGCATCATTTGATAAATTTGCAGGCGCATTTCGTGTTCTTCCTGCATGATGGAAAACAGCTCGCGCATGAGCGCAATGTTGTCCGTATGCTCTGCGGTGGCGAGATAGTTGTGTGCAATATGTTTTTGGCTCGCCAACGCCCAGCCGAGAACGTCTTTTTCCGTCAAACGGCTCACCTCCATCGAGTCTTACTGCTGAAATCCAGCCGGCGGGGGACTCGTCCACGATGTCTGCTGATAGTTGTCGTTTGACGATGTCGTCGCTCCGTAAGTCCGGGTTTGTTCACCCTTCGACTGGCTGAGAATTTGATAGAGCCTTTCAAAATGCTGCTGGTGGCGGCTTGCCATTTGCTCGCACATCTGCTTCAACTGAGGATCTTGCACGTGCTGAGCGAAATCGCGGAATTTCATGACCTCCAGCTGTTCGGCATGAAGCAGGTCCTCGAGAAACAAAAACTCCCTTTGTGTCAGTTGATTCAACCTGATCTCACCCCTTCATTCAAAAATTACCTGCGGCGGCCCTATTGGGAAGCGCGCTGGATTGGATGTCCTTTCCGTGGATACCCTTTCCGTTTTTTGCGCCGCTTATGTATGTCAAGCGAAATCCGGATGGAAATGGCGGACGGAGACAACTTGTCGGGAAAGCTCCCGGTATTTCGGGAATATCGATAGAAGTGACGAAGTGACATCTGCCGTTGGAGTGTGAATATATGGTGAAGGTGTGATTGTTGCAGATCATTTCCTGGCGGCAGGAAATGATGTTTGAAGACGAGAAAAGGAATCTGGTTCCAATGTAGAACCGTTCTGAGAAGTGCAGGCCCCAGCGCGGGGACGGGGCCGACGGATGAGAAGAGGGGGCCACCATGGATTCCGAACAGGCTCGACACGAAGCATTAGGGCTGACGGCAGACGATCTCTTGGCCATGTATCGGTATATGCTGGCAGCTCGTGCTTTCGATGAGCGAACCATGATTCTCGAACGTCAGGGCAAAATTCCATTCACCGTCACCGGTGTGGGGCATGAGGGAGCACAAGTCGGTGCCGCCTGGAGCTTGCGCAAAGGGATCGATATTGTGCTGCCTTACTACCGTGATGTCGGGGTCATGCTCGTGCTCGGCATGACGCCGTATGAAATGATGCTCGGCGAATTTGCGCGTGCCGGCGATCCGAACAGCGGAGGGCGTCAAATGCCGAAGCATTGGGGCTCGCGAAGACTGAGCGTCATCACGCAATCGAGTCCGGTTGCCACCCAAATTCCACACGCCGCGGGCCTTGGACTCGCCGCCAAGCTGAAAGGCGAAGACGCCATCGTATGGGTGTCGTTTGGTGACGGGGCCGCTTCCAAAGGTGATTTCCACGAAGGTGTCAGCTTTGCGGCAATTCACAAGCTGCCGGTCGTTTTTTTCTGCGAAAACAATTTGTATGCCATCTCGGTGCCGCTGGAACGCCAATCGCCCGTTCCCAACGTGGCCGATCGCAGCGCGGCTTACGGCATACCCGGTGTGACGGTCGACGGCAACGATGTGCTGGAAGTGTACCGGGTGAGTCTGGAGGCGGGCGAACGCGCGCGGCGCGGGGAAGGACCTACGTTGATTGAAGCCCGGACATATCGGTTTGATCCGCATACGACGAATGATGACGACCGCAAATACCGTTCACGCGAAGAAATTGACTCCTGGCGCAGTCAGGATCCGATTCTTCGCTTTTCCGCGTACTTAAAGGAACATGGCTTCCTAACCGAGGAGGAAGATTTGGCGCTCAGGGAAGAAGCAAAGGCTACCATGCTCGAAGCGGCCCGCGCAGCGGAGGCGGCGCCCGAGCCCGACGGCCCGAGTGCGTTGCGCTACGTGTATCACGAAGAGGAGGGCCCGTAACTCATGCCTGTAAAAAATGCGATCCAGACCATTCGGGATACGCTGCATCAGGTCATGGCCGACGATGACCGGGTCATCATCATCGGACAGGATGTCGGCGTCATGGGGGGTGTCTTCGGCGCAACGGCTGGGCTGGCCGAAGAATTCGGCGAACACCGGGTGATCGACGCTCCTTTGGCCGAGTCGAGCATTGTCGGGATTGCCATTGGCGCCGCATTGGGTGGTTTGTTGCCCATCGCGGAAATACAGTTCGCGGATTTTATTCATTCCGCAGTCGATCAGATCATCAGCGAAGCGGCGAAAATCCGCTACCGTTCCAACAACGATTTTTCGTGTCCCATCGTCATCCGAGCACCGTATGGGGCAGGAATCACTGGTGGCCTGTACCACTCGCAAAGTGTCGAAGCTTTGTTTTTCAGTACACCAGGGCTGAAAATAGCCGTTCCTTCAACGCCTTACGATATTAAAGGCCTGCTGAGGGCAGCGATTTATGATCCGGATCCCGTGCTCTTTTTCGAGCATAAGAACGGGCACACCTACCGCGGATACAAAGAAGAAGTTCCGGATGTACCATATACGATCCCGTTCGGCAAGGCGGCCATTCGCCGGGAAGGTGAAGACCTGACGGTGATTTCTTACGGACTGATGGTTCACTATGCCACAGCAGCCGCGGATGAGTTGGCCAAGGAAGGCGTCAAAGCAGAAGTCATCGATCTGCGAACGCTGTTGCCGTTCGATCGCGAAACCATTCTGGAGTCTGTTTGCAAAACGGGCAAAGTGTTGATTGTCCATGAAGACAACTTGACCGGCGGAATAGGCGGTGAACTGGCGGCGGTGATTGCTGACGAGGCTTTTTGGCATCTCGATGCGCCCATCAAGCGTTTGGCGTCGCCGGATATACCGGCAATGCCTTATGCACCGTCCTTGGAAAAACATGTTATGTTGAATCAGGAGAAAATTTATGCGGCCATGAAAGAACTGGCAGCCTATTGAGGTGCGCGTTCACGCGGACGGAGCGTTCGCCGTCTGAGGATCGGCTGTTGCACGGCAATACTCATGGAACGGGAAGGGGGGAGTCGCGGGCGGCATCCCGCGGCGCCAGCTTTGATTACGGAGATTCATATGCCGAAACTGGGTGAGACGGTGGTCGACGGCGTTATCGTGCGGTGGCTCAAACAGCCGGGCGATCGGGTGGAGCTCGACGAACCCTTGGTCGAGGTCGACAGCGACAAGGTCAGCGCCGAAATTCCGTCACCGACGGCCGGCATACTCCAAAAGATCATTGCAGAAGAAGGTGCGGCCGTCCCCGTCGGAGCGCCGATTTGCCTGATCGCCACCGACCAAGCCGCAGAGAGTTCCACAGATGCTGCAGTGGAATCACCCAAGGAAACAGTGGTGCCTCCCAATGATACAAGCGGCGTGACAACTTCGTCTCAAGCACCTGCGGCTGCACGCCGCAAAGGTGAAGAACACGCTTTTTCCCCGTCCGTGCGTCGCCTTGCACAAGAGCACAACATCAATCCGGCCGATCTTGTCGGCACGGGCATCGGAGGGCGGGTGACGAAAAAGGACATGCTTAAGGCCATTGAGGCTCGAAGCGGCAAAGGCGACGCGTCGCAGGCCTTGCGCACAATTTTCGGCGAAGACGAAGTGGTTCCCATATCGCAGATGCGTCGCCGCATCGCCGAGCGCATGGTGCAGAGCAAGCAAACCGTGCCGCATGCCTGGACCATGGTCGAAGTCGACGTCACCAATTTGGTTGCTTGGCGCGAGTCGATCAAAGACGAATTTCGCAGGCGTGAGGGCGTCAACCTGACGTATTTTCCGTTTGTCATCAAGGCGGCGGTTGAGGCTTTAAAAGAATTCCCGATTATGAATTCCATGTGGCAGGACGACAAAATCGTCATTCGGCGCCAGATCAATATCGGGATCGCCGTCGATCTCGATGACGGCCTCATCGTTCCCGTCATCAAAAATGCTGATCAACTGAGCATCGCCGGCATTGCCAAAGCGGTGGCCGACCTGGCCAGTCGTGCACGCTCAGGCAATTTAAAGCCCGATGAGGTCCAAGGCGGTACGTTTACCATCAACAACACCGGAGCTTTTGGCTCGATTCAATCCGCCCCGATCATCAATTACCCGCAAGCGGCCATTTTGAGCATGGAAACGATTACAAAACGTCCAGTGGTCATCAACGATGCCATCGCCATCCGTTCAATGATGAATCTGTGCGTGTCGCTCGATCATCGCGTCTTGGACGGGGCGGTTTGCGGACGCTTTTTGCGCAGCGTGAAGCAGCGGCTTGAATCGTACAACAAAGACATGCCGCTCTACTAGCGGAAGGCCGATGCGGCGACGAGCTCCTCCAACCGCCACGGTCGTAACATATCCGACGTTTGGGCAGATTAATGAGGTCAAACATGCAAGGGGGTTCCGCGCAGCACTGCGCCATATCCCTTGCAAAATCTATACAACTTCTGGGTATCCATTTTGCAAAAATCGCGTTCGATGGTATAGTGTTTTTGGCGTCAGCCATGAAAATTATACCGCCCTGAGGAAAACATAGGAGCGTATCCCTGCACACGACCCGCTCTCGGTGGTTCTCCGACGGGGAACCTACGGAAGGGCCCCGGACGGGCGGTTGTTTCGCGTAACGGGAATTGTGCTTTGGAAAGGAATGTTGGACCCGATGAGTGAAGTGGCGAAGCACTTGAACCAAGTCAAGGTACGGGACATCGAGGCACTTGAATGGCTCGAGTCGCTGGACTACGTATTGGAGCACGGCGGTCCCGAACGTGTGAAGGAGTTGTTAGAGCTTCTTCAAATTCGAGCGCAGCAAGCCGGCGTACAAATTCCCTACTCGGCCACGACACCTTATATCAATACGATTCCTGCAGAGAAACAAACCCCCTATCCCGGGAGCCGAGAAATCGAACGGCGCATCAAGAGCATTATTCGCTGGAACGCCATGGCCATGGTTGTGCGCGCGAACCGCGAGGAAGACGGAATTGGTGGCCACATTTCCACTTTCGCTTCCGCGGCGACGCTGTATGAAGTTGGCTTCAACCATTTCTTCCGAGGTCCCGATGCGGAAAACGGCGGCGACCAGGTGTTCTTTCAAGGCCATGCGGCTCCGGGCATCTATGCACGTGCGTTTCTTGAAGGCCGCTTAACCGAGGAGCAGCTCAGAAACTTCCGCCGCGAACTCAGAAAAGAGGGCGGTCTGTCGTCTTATCCGCACCCGTGGCTCATGCCGGACTTCTGGCAGTTCCCAACCGTATCCATGGGGCTCGGGCCGATTATGGCCATTTACCAAGCACGATTCAACCGCTATTTGGAACATCGAGGATTAAAGGAACCTACCGACGCCAAAGTTTGGGCGTTTTTGGGCGACGGCGAAACGGACGAACCCGAAACGCTGGGTGCCATTTCGCTTGCCGCACGGGAGAAGCTCGACAATTTGATCTTTGTCATCAACTGCAATTTGCAGCGCCTCGACGGACCGGTGCGCGGCAACTCCAAGATCATCCAAGAGCTCGAAGCGGTTTTCCGCGGGGCAGGCTGGAACGTCATCAAGGTCATTTGGGGCAGCGATTGGGATCCGCTTCTGGCGAAAGACAAAGAAGGCCGTTTGGTCAAGCGCATGACCGAAGTGATCGACGGTCAGTACCAGAAGTATGTCGTCGAGAGCGGAGACTATATTCGCAAGGACTTCTTCGGTGCCGACCCGGAACTTCTCAAGATGGTCGAGCATCTGTCCGACGAACAACTCGAGCGGATGAACCGCGGCGGGCACGATCCCGAGAAGATATATGCCGCATACAAAGCCGCGGTGGAGCACAAAGGCTCGCCGACGGTCATTCTCGCCAAGACCGTCAAAGGATACGGCTTGGGCGAAAGCGGTGAAGGAAAGAACATCACGCACCAGCAGAAGATGATGAATGAAGATGAGCTGCGTGAATTCCGCACCCGCTTCGGCATCCCCATTTCAGACGAGAAAGTCGCGGAGGCTCCGTTCTACAAGCCGCCCGAGGACAGCCCCGAGATCAAGTACCTCAAGAAGCGCCGTGAGGAGCTCGGCGGCTACCTGCCGCAGCGCAGGGTCAAGGCGAAGCCGATCGAGATGCCGGCGGACTCCGCTTTCGAAGAATTCTACGCCGGAACCGATCGGAAAGTCAGCACGACCATGGCGATGGTCCGCTTGATCACCAACCTCCTGCGCGACAAGAATATCGGCAAACTGATTGTGCCGATTGTGCCGGACGAGGCGCGGACATTCGGCATGGAAGCGATGTTCCGCCAGTTCGGAATCTACTCGTCCGTCGGTCAGTTGTACGAGCCTGTCGACGCTGCAACGCTTCTGCCTTACCGTGAAGCGAAGTCGGGTCAGCTCATCAACGAAGGCATTACCGAAGCCGGAGCGATGTCTTCGTTTATCGCGGCGGGTACGGCGTACGCAACCCATGGGATCAACACGATACCGATCTACATGTACTACTCGATGTTCGGATATCAGCGTGTCGGTGATCTCATGTGGGCGGCCGGCGATATGCGGGCGAAAGGGTTCCTCGTCGGCGGTACCGCGGGACGCACAACGCTCAACGGTGAAGGGCTGCAACACCAAGACGGCCATAGCCATCTGCTCATGTACGCTCTGCCGAACCTGAAGGCATACGACCCTGCTTTCGGCTACGAAATTGCGGTCATTGTCAAGGACGGCATCCGGCGGATGTACAAAGAGCAGGAGGACATTTTCTACTACCTCACCGTTACGAACGAGGCTTATCCGCAATTGCCCATGCCGGAAGGCGTTGAAGAAGGCATTCTGCGCGGCATGTACAAAGTGCGTCGTTCAGAGCTCAAAGACGCGAAGCTTCACGCTCAGCTGTTGGGAAGCGGCGCAATTTTGAACGAGGTGCTCAAAGCACAGGAAGTTCTTGCCGAGAAATACGGTGTGGCAGCCGACGTTTGGAGCGTCACCAGCTACAAGTCATTGTACTGGGATGCCATCGGCGCCGAACGCTGGAACTTGCACAATCCCGGCAAGACGCCTCGGGAAGCTTACGTCACACAATGCCTAAAGGATGAACCTGGTGTATTTGTGGCGGCTTCGGATTATGTACGCACACTGCCTGAATCGATCGCACGCTGGGTGCCCGGAACCTTCAAGACGCTCGGTACCGACGGGTTTGGGCGCAGCGAGACGCGTCAGGCTTTGCGCGACTTCTTCGAAGTCGACTACCGCTACGTCGTCTTGAGCGCATTAACCGCGTTGGCCGAGGAAGGCAAGGTCACGCAAAAGGTACTCAAGCAGGCAATCAAAGACTTGGAAATCAATCCGGACAAGTTGGATCCGCACACGTCGTAAGGAATGGATGCCAGCGTCGATGCGGCGTAGCGATTTTCGATTAAGGAAAGGATCGTTGACATGGCAAAAGAGTTCAGGCTTCCTCTTTTAGGCGAAAATATCGAGTCGGGAACCGTTGTAAGGATTCTCGTCCAGAAGGGCGATACGATCGAAGTCAATCAGCCTGTGCTCGAAATTGAGGCTGATAAAACGAGTGCGGAAGTGCCGTCGAACGTCAGCGGCACCGTAACCGAAATCCATGTCTCCGAAGGCGACGAGGTGAGGACGAATCAGCTCATCTTGACGCTGAGCGAGGCGGCGGAAGGTGCCGCACCTGCAGCTGAGCCGCCTGAGGAGGAAAAGGCGGAGGAGGCTCCGGCACCTGCGGGCGAAGAGGCGCAGCCGGCGGCCGCTGAAACTGCGTCGGCACCGGCTCCCGCGCCTGCTCCTGAGGTGTCGGCTGCACCGACACCGGCACCTGCAGCCGCGCCGGCGGCGTCAGCAGCAGAACAAGTATCCGATGCCGCTCTCGGAGACGGCAAACCGATTCCAGCGGCACCGTCGGTACGTCGCTTTGCGCGGGAGGTCGGCGTCGATCTGCGGCAGGTTCAAGGAACCGGCCCCGGAGGACGCATTTCGATTGAAGACGTCAAAGCCTACTTGCGGAGCTTGGATTTGCAGTCGCAGCCCGAACCGGCGGCAGCGGCCGCGGGCGGATTCCAGCTTCCCGTTCAGCAGCTGCCCGACTTTGCGAAGTGGGGCCCCATTGAACGGGAGAAGATGTCCGGAATACGGCGGGCAACTGCACATCATCTCAGCCAGGCGTGGGTTGCCATCCCGCACGTCACGCATCATGACAAAGCCGACATTACGGAGATGGAGAAGCTTCGCAAGCAATATGCGCCTCGTGTCGAACAAGCAGGCGGCAAGCTGACCATGACCGCCATTCTGGTCAAGGTCGTTGTCGGTGCGTTGCGCCAGTTCCCGCGTTTCAACGCGAGCGTGGACATGGCCACCGAAGAAATTATTTACAAGAACTACTACAACATCGGAATTGCGGTCGACACGGAGCACGGCTTGCTGGTACCGGTGATCCGCGACGCCGATCGCAAGAGCTTGGTCCAAATTGCCGTCGAACTGGGCGAAATCGCTCAAAAGGCGCGGGAACGCAAGCTGACCGCCGAGGACATGCAAGGAGGCACTTTCACGATCTCCAATCTCGGCGGCATTGGCGGAACCGGTTTCACCCCGATTGTCAATTCGCCCGAAGTGGCGATTCTCGGCGTAGCGCGCAGTCGGATTGAGCCGGTGTATCAAGACGGGGAGTGGGTGCCGCGCAACATGCTGCCTCTCTCACTCTCATATGACCATCGCATTATTGACGGCGCGGACGCCGCTCGCTTCGTTCGTTGGATCGCCAGTGCTTTGGAAGATCCGTTCTTACTGGCGCTGGAGGGGTGAAAAGCATGGCAGAACAGAAATCAACTCAGGTCGTAGTAGTGGGCGGCGGGCCCGGCGGTTACGCTGCGGCATTTGCCGCCGCCGATCTCGGTCTTGACGTAACGTTGGTCGATGCAGCCGAAAATCCCGGTGGTGTATGCTTGTATCGCGGATGCATCCCTTCGAAAGCTTTGCTGCATGTAGCCAAAGTGCTGGAAGATGCCAAGCAGGCTTCGGAGTGGGGTGTTGAATTTGCACCGCCGACCATCCATATCGATCGGGTGCGTGAGTGGAAAAACCAGGTCGTCGGACAGCTCACGTCCGGTCTCGGTGGCCTGACCCGTCAGCGCAAAATCGAATACGTTCAAGGGTGGGCCCGCTTCGCAGACGCCCATACACTGCTCGTTGACAGGGCGGAGGGCGGGCAAGCGGAGATCCGTTTCGAACACGCCATTTTGGCTACGGGCTCACGTCCGGCGACGCTGCCGGCCCACCTGACCGTCGATTCACCGCGAGTTATGGATTCCACCGCAGCGCTCGAGCTCGAGGAAGTACCTGAAACCCTTCTCGTTGTCGGCGGCGGCTACATAGGGCTGGAATTGGGCACGGTGTACGCTTCGCTGGGCAGTCGGGTGACCGTCGTTGAGATGATGCCGACGTTGTTGCCGGGGGCCGACAGAGACCTCGTATCCGTCTTGCAGCGCAGCTTGAACAAGCGTTTTGAGAAAATCATGCTCGAAACGTCGGTGGCCGGAATGACTGAGGTCGAGGGAGGCATCAAGGTCCGGTTCGAAGGCAAGGAAGCCGGAGAGCAGACGTTCGACCGGGTGTTGGTCGCCATCGGTCGGCGGCCGAATACCGAAAACCTCGGCTTGGAAAACACCAAGGTACGTATTAACGAGAAAGGCTTCATCGAAGTCGATGAGCAACGCCGCACCGCCGAGCCCTCGATTTTCGCCATTGGAGACGTCGCTGGCGAGCCCATGCTGGCGCACAAAGCAAGCTATGAGGGCCGTATCGCGGCGGAGGTCATTGCCGGCAAGCGTGTCGTCTATGACCCGCAGGCCATTCCGGCAGTCGTGTTTACCGATCCGGAGGTCGCTTGGTGTGGCCTGACCGAGCAGGAGGCGAAAGCCCAAGGACGCAAGGTGCAGGTGGCACGCTTCCCGTGGGCCGCATCCGGCAGAGCCTTGACCCTTGGGCGCACGGACGGCGTCACCAAGATCATCTGCGACCCAGAAACGGAGCGGGTACTCGGTGTAGCCATCTGTGGTCCCGGCGCCGGCGAGTTGATCGCGGAGGCCGTGTTGGCCATCGAAATGGGAGCGGTCGCCGAAGATTTGGCGCTTACGATTCATGCCCATCCGACACTGTCGGAAACGGTAATGGAAAGCGCTCAGGCCGTTTTCGGCCAAGCGACTCACATCTACCGGCCGCGTCGAGGCTAATCGAGAAGATCATCTAACGGTACACTTTTTCAGGCCGTCACTCCTTGCAACCGGGTATACTACCAAAGCGAAGCGCGCAAACCGCACTATTGCTGCGCGCAGCTGTGGGATCTTCCGGTGGAAAGGGTGGCGGCCTTTGTCATGAAATACGCTTGGGCGTTTATATTGGCGGCCGTGCTCGTCATCGGCGCAGGCGGATACTATTTGCTCAGTCAGCTAAACCAAAGCAAGGCAGCCCCCAATTCTTTGACCGAGATTGAAAAACTGACTCCAGAGGAAAAATCGCGGCTTGAAATCGATCGTTCCGTCAGCGGGTTGGGTGGTGAACTGATACAAGCGGAGCCGACGGATCAAGGCTGGATTGTCGTTGCAGAGTTCGGTGAGAGCGACGTCAATCTCGAAACGACGCTTGAAACCGCTCAAAACGTGTTCAGCGAACTCGCCCGCATTGGCATTGCGTTGGACGAAGCGGTGACGATTTTCCGTACGGATTCCCTGCGTGATCTATACGGTCATCAGCTCAAAGACGTTGTCATCGCTCGCATTGGCTTGAACGGAAGGACGTTTGAACGGGTGAATTGGCATGGGTTTGAATTTATGAACTTCGCCCGTATCGCCGATGAGTTTTGGCTTCACGACGAGCTTGAAAAGCAATGGGCGGATCTGGAGAACAAGTTGCGTTCGGAAAGCGGCAATCCGAATCAAAGGCAGCTCAACGGGGGCCAAGGCGGAGCCCAAGGCGGCGGTGGTTCTGGAAGCACGAGCAGCGGTGGCGGTCCGGCGTAATTGCATTCGTTGGATCGCAAAAAACGCCATTTGGATGACGTTTCCTATAGACAGCGGCAATGGATGGTGATATACTCTGCACAGTCGGTTGGAACCGACATCATTGAGGAGGAGATTTTTTGGTGCATCACGGTACCGTGAAGTGGTTTAATGCAGAGAAGGGGTACGGTTTCATTCAGAGGCATGATGGACAAGGAGACGTGTTTGTACACTTCTCTGCGATCCAAGGCGAGGGGTACCGTACTCTTGAAGAGGGTCAAGAAATTACGTTCGAGGTGACGCAAGGACCCAAAGGGCCGCAAGCAGCCAATGTCACCATCGTTCGTTAAACAACCGCCAGGGCTGTCCGCCATGCGACAGCCCTTTTTC
>CALKAQ010000020.1 GCA_937983075.1 uncultured bacterium
CGGAGCTCCGCCAAGCCTTTGCCGAAGCGAGTCAGCGAGCGATCCAAAAGCAGCAGCAGCTTTTTGTGCTGATGGAGAAAAAGGGCTGGTACACTCCGCCGGCTGCAAGGGACGAAGACATTGAACAAGTTTTGCCGCAGCTGCAAGTCCTGCAATCAGACACTTTGGTCGGCGTATAAATGCGCTTTGGGACGTGAGCACCAAAATGGTTATCATGGCTTGTACGCCAGAAGGCAGGTCGGGGCCTGGCTTCTGGCGTTTTTTGCATAGTGTGGTTATCCGTTCCATAAGGTTGACGGCACGACTTGGGGAGGTGTACGATGAGGGTAGTTAACAGATTTAGGGGAAGACCGAAAGGAGAACCTCGGATTGGCAGCTCATCCGGCAAAAAGCACGAAACCCCGCGGCCGTGTCCGGCAGGCTCTGTGGGACGGTGTCCGCCTGATCTGCCCGGCCTGCCGACGGGGACGCATTTATGAATCCTTCTTCCGCAAGAACTACCGCTGTCCGGAGTGCCGGGTCATCTTTGAACGCGGCACCGAGGGCGATTTTCTGGTGACCACCGTTACCGCTTATTCGATTGTAGCCGTATTTACCTGCATCATCGCTTTCATACTGAATTTTTTGTTTGACGGCATTTCGCTTGCCACACAGCTGATCATCACTGGCTGCATCGGTCTCTTGTTTTCCATCCTGTTCTACCGAAATATGAAGGGCCTTGCCATCGGCGGACTGCATTTGGTTTTCGGCCTTTACGAAGACTTGCGCGAACGCTGATTTCGGTTTCGCGCTCATTTAGCCTTCTAGATCTCGTCCAAGCGGCCTTTGTTCCGGTGCACGGCGCGTGAAGCAGGTAAAAGTTCGGTAGCCGGTTTTGTGGCAGAGCTCAACGGCAACAGGGAAATCACGTCCTACGTCTTCGGGGCGATGCGCATCCGAGCCAAGGGTAATGGGAACGCCGGCAGTCCGGAAATGCTTTAACAGGGCTTCGTTTGGATACGTTTCCGCCACGGGTCGATGAAGCCCCGCCGTGCTGACTTCAATCGCGCACCCCGCTTTTGCAACGATGGCAGCAGTTTGCGCGTAAACGGGTTCCAAATCATACGCAGGGCGGTGGCCAAACTTCTTGATGAGGTCGGGGTGAGCCAAGCTGTCAAAAAGGCCGCTTTGCGCCGCCTGTTGCAGCAGTTGGAAATAAGTTCGGTACGCTTCATCGATGTCACGATCCGGCCAGCCCGACTGCGGTGAAATGTCAATTCCCCAAGTATCAATGTAATGAACTGAACCAAGCGTGTAGTCCCACGGATAGGGGGCCAAGATCTCGCGTATGGCGTCTTCCTGGCCGGGAATGTAGTCCACCTCAAGGCCAATTTTAACCGGCCAGCCGCGTTGCTGCGCTTTGACCAGAACTTCCACGTACTCATCAAGCGGCTCATAAAACTGCTTCGACAGCCATTCGGTCACGGCGTCGTAAGTGTTGTCACCTTCAAGAAGATGCGCCATGACGGGGCGAAACGCGGTGAAGCGGTGGCAGTGCTCGGTGATGCCGATTTCTTGCACCCCGTTTTTTTCGGCGACTTGCAAATAAGCGGCAATGCGCTCGAGTGTGTAAGGGCATTTGTCTTCGTGGGTGTCGTGAATGAGATGCATGTGATAATCAGCAGGCACAAACCATACTCCTTTCTGACGAAAAGGGTGTGAGTGAAATAGCAAAGCAACAGCCAGCACAATTGGTCGCACTGGACTTAGATGAAACGCTGCTGCAGTCCGATGAAACGATCAGCCCACGGGCAATTGCAGCCGCCAGGGAATGTCACCGACGCGGCATCCACGTCGTGCTCGCCAGCGCACGTCCCCTTCGTTCGGTGGCGGCTTATGTTGCGCAGCTGGAGATTGACGGCTATTGCGTTGCGCTGAACGGCACCGTCATTGCCAAAGCGCCTGACGTGGAAATTGTCCATACAGCCGGCATCGCAACCGAATTGGCCCGTGAAATCATCGCAGCTTGTCGAGACATCGAGCACGACAATCTTTTCATCGAGACCCCTCTTGACTATGCGGTCGACCATATCGACAGCGACGTCGAGCTGTATATACGCATGACGGGTCAGCGCCCGTTGTATACAGGCGATTTGCGGCAGTGGGAGCTCAAGGACGTTTGCAAAATCAATTTACGCGTCGAAGGTCCTCCCTACCAGGCCGCTGAGCAGCTGAAAAAATGGTTCGGAGATCGCATTCACATTGTCACTTGGGAAGGCCCTTGGTCTTGGATCGAAGTCCTGGCGGGCGGCACGTCCAAGGCATCTGCGCTGCAGTGGCTGTCCGACCGCCTTGGCATTGAGCGGCAACGAACGTTGGCGGTCGGCGACCAGTTGAACGACATCGAAATGCTCAAGTGGGCCGGCACCGGGATCGCGATGGGAAACGCTCATCCGGAAGTGATGGCGGTGGCCGACTGGGTCACGGCGTCGAATGACGAAGACGGCTGTGCCATCGCACTGGAACGCTTCGTCCTCCAACGCAGCGAAAGCCGCTGATGCAGTTCGGTTGATCCCTCAGCCCACGGCTACGCCGTGGGCAGTTGCGTTTCCATCAGCTTGATCGTCAGCCGCACCGCTGCTTCCAGATCATCGAGGTCCACCATTTCGCTCGGCGTGTGCAAATAGCGGCACGGAATGGAAATTACTCCGGTCGGCACGCCGGTGCGCGAAAGATGGATCGTGCCCGCATCGGTACCGCCGTATGGCAACACTTCGTACTGATATGGAATCGATGCGGCATCAGCAAGCCGGGTCAGATGATCTTTGACGACAGGATGCGCAAGAAGGCTGCGATCTTTGATTTTGATTGCGGCTCCCGCCCCCATGCGGACGGCAAGGGTTTCTCCTTTCGGCGTGTCACCGCACGGCGTCACGTCGATTGCGACGGCCATGGTGGGTTCTACGGCATAAGCCGCCGTACCGGCGCCTCGGGCACCCACTTCTTCTTGCGCTGAAAATACCGCGTAGACGTCGCAAGCCGGTTCGCTGACGCGGCGCAGCGCCTCGATTAAAACGGCGCAGCCGGCGCGGTTGTCCATGGCTTTGCCGATGACTCGCCGTCCCGATACGACAGCAGTTTGGTCGAAACACGCGGTATCGCCGACGCGCACTTTCGCCCGCGCTTCATCGCCGTCGCGCGCGCCGATGTCCAAATACAACCGGCGCATTTCCAAGTCCTTGATCTGATCCAGTCGTTCGACGCCGACCGATCCGACCAAACCGTTCGGGAATCTCAAACGCTGCCCGAGCAGCGTTTGCGGCTGGATCCCTCCAAGCGGCTCAAAGCGAATGAAGCCGTCATCGTCGATGTGCGTCACCATGACGCCCACTTCGTCCATGTGCGCCGACAGCATGAGGCGTTGTGCAGAATTTTTTCCCCTCCGCAAAGCGATGAGATTGCCCAGGGCATCGGTGCGAAGTTCATCGACGTACGGCTGAACAAGGGAAGCGATCTCATCGCGCAGCGCAAATTCTTGCCCAACCGGGGCAAGCCGATTGCTCAATGCACAAATTAACGCATCCATGGCGGATCCCCTTCAGTCGGTATCGCTTGCAAAAAGGCACGGACCAATTGGATGGCCGCTTGCACATCGTTGAGCTGGAGCATGGAGACGGGCGAGTGTATGTAGCGGCATGGCACGGAAACCACGGCGACGGGAATGCCGACTTCGCTCGTTTGAATGGCGCCGGCATCGGTACCGCCGAACGTCGTGCGTTTGAGCTGATATGGCGTTCCCGCGGACTCCGCTGCGTTGATGAGGGTGCGCAGCAAGCCGGGATGAGCGATGGCGGAACGATCAGCGACGGTCAGCGCCGGTCCGCCGCCAAGCCGAGTCGACTGTCCGTGGCCGTCGACGGACGGAAGATCGGCACACGTCGTGCCTTCGAGCACAAGAGCGGCATCGGGTTTGAGGGTGTAAGCAGCGACTTGTGCACCACGCAGACCCAATTCTTCCTGAACCGTGAAAGCGGCCAGCACGGGATGGCGCACCGGCTGACGCAGTGTTTCAATCAGCACGTGGCAGCCGACGCGGTCGTCAAAGGCCTTGCCCTTGGCGCACCCGTCGCCGAAAGTTTCAAAATCCGTCCAGAACGAAGCGTATGCCCCGAGATGCACCCGCTGTTTGGCTTCGTCTGCGCTGTCGGCCCCGATGTCGATGTACAGGCTGTCCATTTCAATGGGCTTTTCTCTTTCACTGCTGCTTTTGAGGTGCGGCGGTTTGGTGCCGATCACGCCGGGAATCCGATCGGGGCCTACTTGCACCCAAACCCCGGGAAGGACGCGTGGATCGATGCCACCGACCGCGGCGAATCCGAGTGTGCCGTCGTCTCCGATGTGGTTGACGATCAACCCGACTTCGTCCATGTGGGCACACAACATGACTCGGGGGCCGGGCAAATGTTCGCCCTTGATGGCGAACAAGTTTCCCATGGAATCGGCCCACATTCGGTCGACGTGTTCGCGTATCGCAGCGGCAATGAACGCCCGAACGGCTTGTTCGTCGCCGGAAACTCCCGGTATCTGCGAGAGTTCAGACAAAGACATGCTGCCACCCCCTGACTTCTTCCGGATCGAGCCGGCTCGCATAGCTGGCGAGCAACCGTCCGGTCGAGGCAATGTCGCCCAGATCGACGCATTCCACTGGGCTGTGCATCGACGTAATGGGAATCGACAGCAGTCCGGTCGGCACGCCTGATCGGCTGACCTGCATCGCCCAGGCATCGGTGCCGGTATCGCCGGCGGCGACTTCAAATTGGTGGGGAATGCCCATTTCGATCGCAGTGTGTTCGAGTCCGGCGAAAACCTGGGGGTGGATGTTGGCGCCCCGCGCGATAATGGGACCTTTGCCGAGTTCCCGGCTGCGCTTTTTGTCGACACCGGGCTGGTGGCCAAATCCGACGTCGACTGCAACGCCGACATGGGGCGCGACGCCAAAAGTCGCCGTCATGGCGCCGCGCAGCCCGACTTCTTCTTGCACCGTCGCTACGGCATATACGTCGACCCGGTGGCGCAGCGCGGCGAGCCGCCGCAGCATGTCATACATGGCTGTGACGCCGGCGCGATCGTCGATTGCTTTGCCTGCGACTCGGCGATCCGTCAGGCGTTCGCAGCGGCCGCGCAGGGTGATCATGTCGCCGATGCGCACGACCTGCTTGACTTGCTCAGGCGGGAGCCCTACGTCGACGTGAAATTCGTCCCAGCGCGGCAGTTTTTGGCGTTCTTCCGAGGTCGTCAGATGGGGAGGTTTGGTGGCGATGATTCCCGGCAGCGGTCCGGAAAGCGTATGGACCCATACTTCTTTCGCAGGAAGCAGACTGCGCTCGATGCCTCCTACCGGCGCGATGTTGAGGAAACCGTCCGCGTGGATGCCGCTGACAAGAAAGCCGATCTCATCGGTATGTGCGGCGACCATGAAGCGAATGCGGGTTTCCTCGGATCCTTGTTGTTCGCCCCGCTTGACGGCGATGACGTTGCCGAGGGAATCGGTACGCACGTCATCGCAAAGCGGACTGAAGAGATCAATCACCCGTGCGGCGACTCCGCTTTCGTTGCCGGATATTCCGTGAGCCGTGCTCAACTGCTTGAGTGCAGCGTACAAATCGTCAAGTGACATACATGCGCTCCTCGCATGGACGAATATGGACCTAGGCTACAAGAGTGCTTTGACTTGGCGTTCGATTTCTTCTTCCGTCATTTCTTGGCCGATATGAGCACGAACGATGCCGTCGCGATCGATAAAAACCGACGTCGGCCAGCCGCGCACCAAATACATGTCGTGAACGCCGGCCGTGATATCGTACGCAACGGGAAAGGTCGCGCCGACGCTTTCGAGAAAGCGTTTGACCTCTCCTTCCTTTTCGAGATAATTGATCGCCAAAATGGCAAAACCTTCATCACGGTAGCGTTCGTACACGCGCTGCATGGCCGGCATTTCGTTTTGGCAAGGTTCGCACCAAGTGGCCCAAAAATTGAGCATCACAACTTGACCTGCGAAATCTTCCAACGAAATCTGTTCACGATCGACAGCGGCTAGACTGAAATTGGGAGCGGGACGGCCAACGGCAGCTTTTGGTCCGCTGATGTTCCACAAGGCGTTGAGGACAAGACCGGCCAATACAGCGAAAACGGCAAGGTTGCCGAGAGTCGGCAGAAGATGTCGTTTCTGTTGACGTTTTTGCAATCTCCGTGCTCCCCTTTACTTCGCTTTCCCGCCCTATTATAGCACGTCTGGCGTTGTCCGTCGGCCAGGTCAGGAGAGCGCTGCGCCGAACACCAGGTGAACAATGAATACCGACGCCAAAAAGCCGGCGAGGTCGGACATCAATCCTACCGAAACGGCGTGTCGCACGTTCCGAATGCCGACGGAGCCGAAATAGACGGTGAGTACGTAAAAGGTAGTTTCCGTACTTCCCTGGATCGTCGAAGCCAACAGTCCGATGAAAGAATCCGCACCGTGGGTCCGCATCAGTTCGCTGACGACACCCAACGCACCCGACCCGGACAAGGGACGCAAGATGGCCAGCGGGAGCACTTCACGTGGAATGCCGAGCGGTTCGACCAACGGTGCGAACAGACTGAGCACGGCATCCAGCGTCCCTGAGTCACGCAATATGGCAATGCCGAAAAACATCGCAAGCAGATAGGGCAAGATGCGCAGAGCGGTGTCGAAACCTTCCTTTGCACCGGCCACGAACGATTCATAGACGGGTACACGGCGAATCAACCCTGCAACGAGAATGGCTAAAATAAACAGGGGAATCGCCCAGCGCGAAATGACGGCAAATACTTCAAGAATCATCGGTGTCCCCGCCTTAACATGAAACGGTCAAGCATTACGGCTACGGTTGTGCCGAAAGTGGTCGCAAACATCGTCGTGGCGACAATCGCGGTCGGATCCGAGGAGCCTTGGGCCGCACGCAGCGCCACAACCGTCGTGGGAACCAACGTAACTCCGGCCGTGGTCAATGCCAAAAAGGTGCACATCGCGTCGCTCGCCACGGTACGGTTGCGGTTCAGCGCCTGCAGCTCTTCCATGGCTTTAAGGCCCAAAGGCGTGGCCGCGTTGCCAAGGCCGAGCATGTTGGCGCTGAGAGCAAGCATGACGGCGCCCATGGCCGGACTTTCCGCCGGCAGAGAAGGAAAAAGGCGCCGACCGATAGGGGTCAAGACACGCGCGATCCATCGCATCAGCCCGGCTTCTTGTGCGATACGCATCATGCCGGACCAAAAGGCGAGGATGCCGATCAAACCGAACGCGACGGTGACCGCCTGTTCTCCTGCGCTTACTGATGCGCTGGCCACAACATCCAAGCCGACGTTCGGATTGATTGCCGCCGCCAGCATTCCGATGAGGATCATGCCGAGCCATATGCGATTCATCATGGGCGACCGCCTCCTTTAATCCATGGATACAAAGACGTGAGACATCCTAGAATTCGAGGAAAAACATGGGCGACTGACGAAGAGCATTTCGTCAGGCTATGCCGATGGTTATTCGCAGGAGGTCGTCCGCATGAGCTTGTTGCAAGAAGTACGCGCTGAAATTGCGGCTTTAAACCATGTGCTCTACTTCAACTGGGGCGGTTCGGGCCCGTCGCCCGCCCGTGTGCTCGAAACGGCACACCGGGCGTTTGCCGCTCTCAACGACTCGTACGGTCCGATGGCGATACCCGCCCTTGAAGAAGCAGCACGGCTGCTGCAGCAGTGTCGGGCGGAACTGGCGCGGCTGCTGTCTTGCAGCATTAATGAAGTGGCGTTGATGGAAAGCACCAGTGACGGCATCAATCGCATCGCTTGGGGCTTACCTTGGCGGGCGGGAGACGAGGTCATCATCAGCGATGTCGAGCACATTTCAGGCATCGCCCCCTGGCTGCATCTGGCCAAACGGTTTGGAATCCGGGTGGTGCGTGCGTCCATTGCGGCGGATTACGGTGATCCCACTCCGATTCTTTCGCGTGTGACGGACCGCACACGCCTTGTATTTGTCAGCCACGTGTCGTATAAAACCGGAGCGGTGCTGCCGTTGGAGGACATCGCCAAAGAGGCGGAACGGCGCGGTTTTCTCGTCGGTGTGGACGGTGCTCAGGCCATAGGCCAATTTGCGGTTGCTCCACGGGAACTGGGCGTTCACTTTTATGCGCTGCCCGGCCAAAAATGGCTGCTCGGACCCGATGGAACGGGAGCGCTTTTCGTTCGAGAAGACGTCCTGGATACGCTGATGCCTTCGACCGTCGGCTGGGCTTCGCTGCGAAGCGAGCGCACGGATGACGATCGATGCGATTTTCACTCCAACGCTCGACGCTACGAAGTGGCTGGGCGCTTTGTGCCGGCGTTTGCCGCTCTTGCCGAGGCGATCGGGCTTATTCGGCAAATTGGCCTCGATGTGATTCAACAGCGCATACGCGAGCTGGCCGCGCGTATGGTCGACGGGCTGCGTGCGTTGCCCCAAATTCGACTGGTTTCCGAGATGTCCGAGCCGCCGGCGACCGGATTGATTGCCATGGAGATTTACGGCATCGATCCGTCGGACGTGGTGAAACGACTGTGGGAAGAACACCGGGTCGTCTGTCGGTGGATCGACGAACCGCGGCTTTTGCGATTTTCCGTTCATGCGTTTAACGATGAACGTGAAATTGATCAAGTGGTCGAAGCCGTACGTGCGGTGTTGGCCTCCTACGTTGAAACTAAAAGTCAGTAAAGGTCAGCGATCAGACTGCGTTTGTCACGAAAGCTTTTGAGAAAGGACATTCCGGATTTGTGCTCGGAAAGTTTCAGCTTTCGCTTGCATGGAATACACTGGTATGGATATAATGAAGGTGAAAGGTCAGGGAAGGTCAAACCGGGAGGAGGACGCTGGTGGGGGGAAGCTTAAAGCATGAGTACCTTGGCGGCCAAAATCGAAAGATACCTTAAACACCTCCTCGACCAGGAACAGGACGGCACCATTGAAGTGCGCCGCTGCGATTTGGCAGAGACATTCGGCTGTGTTCCTTCCCAGATTAATTACGTTCTCGCCACTCGATTTACACCTGAAAAAGGTTATTTAATCGAGAGTCGCCGCGGGGGCGGAGGGTACATCCGGATCACCCGGGCAAAGGTGCAGCACGGGCTCGCTTCGCCGTCAGCGTATTATCGTCAAATTGGACGGCGCGTGAGCGAGGAGGAAGCCGAGCTCATCATACAGCGTCTCATGAAGACCGGTGCCCTCGACAAGCGGCGAGCTACGTTGATTCGGGCGGCGTTGCGCAAAGAGACGGCGTGGGTCGATCCGATGCTGCGCCCGATCGTGCGGGCGGTGCTTTTGAAAGGCATGCTGCTGCTCGTCTTGCAGGATGTGTAGTTTTAGTCGGCAAGATGTCCTGCAGCGATGCTGATCTTGCCACGGAGAGGTGAGCGGGATGTTGTGCGATGCTTGCGGGAAACGAATCGCGACCGTCCATGTGACCAAAGTGATCAACAACGAAAAAACCGAAGCGCACCTTTGTCAAGAATGTGCACACGAACAAGGCCAGATGAGTTTTATGACAGAGCCGTCGTCTACTTTCCACAACATCCTCGCGGGGTTGTTTGAGCCGGAAACGGTGATCAGCGGCCGTCCGATACGAACTCGGGTTCGCTGCGAAAACTGCGGTTTGAGCTTCGGCGATTTTCGGCGGCTCGGTCATCTCGGATGCAATCATTGCTACGAGACGTTCCACCAACAACTGGAGCCGCTCATACGGCGTGTTCAAGGCAGCACCCGCCATACCGGAAAAGTCCCCCGCATCGAAGGACGGGAACGTTTGGTCAGGGAACGGGAACTGGAAAGGCTTCGCAAGGAATTGGCCGAAGCCATTGCACAGGAAGCTTACGAACGAGCCGCCGTCATTCGCGACCGCATCCGCGAACTTGAAGCGGAGCAAGATTAAAGGAAAGCCTTGCGCTGTAGGAATTGGCAGGGGAGGGGCAAGCAGGCATGTCACTCGGCGACATCGTTAAGAAAATGTCAAGTGAATGGATGAAGGGAACGGGGCCGGAGAACGACATTGTCATAGGAAGCCGCGTGCGGCTGGCCAGAAACATCGTCGGCATTCCGTTCCCGGCTGTGGCTGGAGAAGATCAGCTGCGCCAAGTGGTTGACCTTGTGGCCAAAGCGACCGAGAAAAACAGCCGCATCAATCCCGAAATGTATGAGTTCGTTCGTATGCAAGAAGTCCCGCTCCTCGAACGCCAACTTCTCGTCGAAAAACATCTGATCAGTCCGCAGCACACGGAACAGGTGAAGTACAAAGCCGTCGTTTTGCGCAAGGATGAGGCGGCGTCGATCATGGTCAACGAAGAGGACCACTTGCGTATTCAAGCGTTGTTCCCCGGCTTGCAGCTGCTCAATGCGTGGGAATTATGCAATGAGATCGATGACGGCTATGAGGAGACGCTGGCTTATGCTTTCTCCGATGATTGGGGGTACCTCACTTCGTGTCCGACAAACGTCGGCACGGGTATGCGGGCTTCGATTATGGTTCACCTGCCGGTCCTCGCCATGACGGGGCAGGTCCAGCGCATGATGGGGGCTGTCACTCAATTCGGTTTGGCCGTACGCGGTTTGTACGGTGAAGGGACCGAGTTTCTCGGCAACATCTTTCAGCTTTCCAACCAAGTGACATTGGGGCATACCGAAGAGGAAATCATTCAGCACCTGACCAATGTCACACAGCAAATCATCAATCAAGAGCGGGCAGCCCGGGAACACATATTGCGGCGTGGCAAGACACAGTTGGAAGATCGAATTTGGCGTTCGTACGGCATCCTCTCCCATGCCCGGTCGATTAGTACACAAGAAGCGATGCAGCTGCTATCTGACGTACGGCTTGGCATCGATCTCGGCTTGCTGCGCGGGATCGAAGGGCGGATATTGCAAGAACTGTTGGTGATGATCCGTCCCGCACATCTGCAGCAAATGATGGGGCGCGAACTTTCCGCACCCGAAAGGGATGTGCATCGAGCTGCATTGATTCGTGAGCGCATTGCGATACCGCGGTAAGGCAATGGGGAATATGCTTAGTTCCCGTGAGGATTACGGACGAAGATGACAAAGGATGGTGAAAGCTGATGTTTGGGAGATTCACGGAGCGAGCTCAAAAAGTAGTCGTCCTCTCTCAAGAAGAGGCTCGACGTTTAGGGCACAACGTCGTGGGAACCGAGCACATTCTGCTGGGTTTGGCAGCTGAAGGCGAAGGTGTTGCCGCCCGCGGACTCCAGGCAATGCAGATTAGCTTGGAAAAAGTTCGGGCGGAAGTGGAAAAGGTCATTGGACGCGGCGAGGGGACGCCACAGGGCAATATTGGTTTCACGCCTCGTGCAAAGCGTGTGTTGGAGTTGGCGTTTGACGAAGCCCGCCAACTCGGTCACACCTACATCGGCACGGAGCACATTTTGTTGGGCTTGATTCGTGAAGGCGAAGGAGTCGCAGCTCAAGTTCTGAAAAACTTGGGGGCGGATTTGGACAAGGTGCGCAAGCACATCATCGATCTGCTCGGCGGAGGTCCCACTACGGGGGCCAAGGCTTCGCGTGCGCGCAAGACTCCGACGCTTGATCAATTCGGTCGCGATCTGACTGAACTCGCCCGTGAAGGCAAATTGGATCCCGTGATCGGCCGTGACAAGGAAATTCAGCGAGTGATCCAGGTCCTGTCGCGTCGGACGAAAAACAACCCGTGCCTCATCGGTGAACCGGGTGTTGGGAAAACCGCCATCGCCGAGGGACTGGCACAGAAAATCGTCGAAGGCGACATTCCCGAAACGCTCGCCGACAAGCGTGTTGTCACGCTCGATCTCGGTGCGCTCGTCGCCGGCTCCAAATTCCGCGGCGAATTCGAAGAGCGTCTGAAGAAGGTCATGGATGAAATCCGCAGCTCGGGCGACGTCATCTTGTTCATCGACGAAATGCACACCATCATCGGTGCCGGTGCCGCTGAAGGCGCGATTGATGCATCAAATATCTTGAAGCCTGCTTTGGCCCGTGGTGAGCTGCAGGCCATCGGAGCAACCACGCTTGACGAGTACCGCAAGTACGTCGAAAAAGATGCCGCTCTCGAGCGCCGTTTCCAGCCCGTTTACGTCGATGAGCCGAGCGTCGAGGATACCATTTTGATCTTGGAAGGCTTGCGCGACCGTTACGAAGCCCATCACCGAGTCAAGATCACCGATGAATCGCTGGTGGCCGCCGCACGCCTTGCCGATCGCTACGTATCCGATCGTTTTCTGCCGGACAAAGCGATCGACTTGATCGACGAAGCGGCATCCAAGGTGCGACTGCAGGCTTTGGTCGCTCCGCCTGAGCTCAAGGAGCTCGAGGAGAAAATCGAAGAAACGCGCATCGAGAAAGAGTCGGCCATCAAGAACGAGGAATTCGAAAAGGCGGCCAACCTGCGTGATCAAGAACAAAAGATGTACGAAGAACTGGAGCAGAAGCGACAGGAGTGGAAGAACAACCGCAGCCGCACGGAAGCGACCGTCACTCCGGAGGACATTGCTCAGGTGGTATCCAGCTGGACCGGAATTCCTGTGACGAAGCTGAAGGAAGAAGAAAGCGAACGTCTGCTCAAGCTCGAAGAAGTGCTGCATCAGCGTGTCATTGCGCAGGATGAGGCCATCAGTGCGGTCAGTCGGGCCATTCGCAGGGCACGTGCCGGGCTGAAAGATGTGAAGCGCCCGATCGGTTCGTTTATCTTCCTGGGGCCGACCGGTGTCGGAAAGACCGAGCTCGCACGGGCCTTGGCGGAAGCGCTGTTCGGCGACGAAGATGCGATGATTCGCATCGACATGTCCGAGTACATGGAGCGCCATACGGTGTCGCGGCTCGTCGGTGCGCCTCCGGGATACGTCGGTTACGACGAGGGCGGGCAGTTGACCGAACGGGTGCGGCGTCGTCCGTACTCCGTCGTCTTGCTTGACGAGGTGGAAAAGGCGCATCCCGAAGTGTTCAACATCTTGCTGCAAGTGCTTGAAGACGGCCGTTTGACCGACGCCAAGGGCCGCACCGTCGACTTCCGGAATACGGTGCTGATCATGACGTCGAACGTCGGTGCGCATGCGATTCAACGCGAAAGCACCATCGGGTTCACTCTGGAAAAAGACGAGACCCGGTCTTACGAAGACATGAAGAACAAAGTAATGGAAGAGCTCCGGAAGACGTTCCGCCCCGAATTTCTCAACCGGATTGACGAGATCATCGTTTTCCACGCTCTGAACAAAGAGCATCTCAAAGAAATCGTTGAGATTATGGTCAACGATTTCGCGGCTCAACTGCTCGAGCGGGATGTCACGGTTGAGTTCACACAGGCAGCGAAAGATCTCATTGCAGAAAAGGGCTACGATCCCGATTACGGTGCGCGCCCGCTGCGCAGAGCGATCCAGCGGTTTATCGAAAATCCGCTGGCTGAAGAAATGCTGCGGGGCACGTACCAAGCCGGCGATAAAATCATCGTTGATGCCGCAGACGGAGAGTTCGTCTTCCGAAAGGCTGAACCCGTTGAGAGCGCAACCACCGGTTCTGAAGGTTCGAGTGTGGACAAGTAAACGCAACAGGCAGAACGGAATGTGCAGGTCCTCGTTGGCCTGCACATTCCGTTTTTCGAAGGCGACGCAGCCGGGATTGGGCCGTCTTGAAATTTGTGAGGACATGTCGTGCCTGGTATAATAATGAAAGAGATTATGCGGTTCGGAGATGGCGCATGCGGCCTAAACGGAAAACGCAATTTGTTTGCACGGAATGTGGCGCGACTGCAGCGAAATGGCAAGGGCGCTGCGGAGCTTGCGGCGCGTGGAACACGCTTGCGGAGGAGCTGATTCCCGCGCGGCAGCAACACGCCACCCTGGACGCCGTGCCCACGGCTCAACCTCGGCCGCTCAGCGAACTCGGTAAAGTCGAAAATGTGCGTCGAATGACCGGTATCGACGAACTTGATCGCGTGCTGGGCGGCGGCATTGTGCCCGGTTCGGTGCTGCTGCTCGGCGGAGAGCCCGGCATCGGGAAGTCCACTTTGCTGTTGCAAGCGGCAAAGGCATTTGGTGAACGATGGGGCCCCGTTTTATATGTATCCGGTGAAGAGTCCACCGAACAGATTCGGCTGCGCGCTGAACGGCTTGACTGCTTGACGCCGCATACGCTCGTATTGGCGGAAACCGATCTCGATCGCATTTTGGCTCATATTGAAGCCGTCCGGCCGGCTTTGATGATCATCGACTCCATCCAAACGATGGCGATGGGGCCCATCGATGCCGCTCCGGGCAGCGTAGTTCAAGTGCGCGAAACGGCAAACGCCCTCCAACGGTTCGCCAAATGGCGCGGCATTCCGGTCGTTCTCGTTGGACACGTAACCAAAGAGGGCGGCTTGGCGGGGCCGAAGGTGTTGGAACATTTGGTCGATGTCGTCCTGCATTTCGAAGGAGACCGACATACGCAATATCGGCTCTTGCGCGGCCTCAAGAATCGTTTTGGAAACACGAGTGAGCTGGGCATCTTCGAAATGCAAAAGGCCGGATTGGTACCGGTTCCGGATCCGTCCCAAGCGCTGTTGGCCGAGCGGCCCCGCAACACACCGGGGTCAAGCGTGACAGCCGGGCGGGAGGGGTCGCGCACACTGCTGCTTGAGGTCCAAGCGCTGGTAGGATCCACCCCGTTCGGGGGCACGCCGCGTCGCCAGGTTGCCGGATTGGACTACAACCGGGTGAGCATCATCATCGCGGTTCTGGAACGCAGATTGAGCCTACATCTTCACAGCCAGGACATATATCTAAATGTAGCCGGCGGATTGCGAATGGATGAACCGGCGACCGATTTAAGCATTGCCGTTGCTATTGTATCCAGTTTGCGAAATCGAGCGGTGGGGGATCAAACCGTTTTTTTCGGCGAAATCGGGCTTGCAGGCGAGGTGCGGGCGGTCAGTCAGGCAGGCCCTCGTCTGGAAGAAGCCGTCCGCCTTGGGTTTCAGCGAGCGATCATCCCTCAGGGAAATATCAAGGACACGGCGGGGGTAACTGGAATCGAAATCATTGGGGTTTCTACCGTCGGTCAGGCGTTGGAAGCGGCGCTGGCCGATGAGGCGCCAATGACGGATGCAGCGCTCTAATCTGGAGCGACTCAGTTGAGAGCACGGCAGACGGCAAGGGGAGGAACGACGTTGGAAGAAGACTTCCGGAGCGACGACATATTATTTCAAACCCTCCGCCTCGTTGCGCCTGGGACGGCACTTCACGAAGGCCTCGAAGGAATCTTGAGGGCGGGAACCGGTGCATTGATTGTCGTCGGTGACAGCGATGAGGTCATGAGCATTGTGAACGGCGGCTTTCACATCGATGCGGAAATGACTCCGGCGGCGCTGTACGAGCTCGCAAAAATGGATGGGGCAATGGTGTTGTCATCGAACGCCAAGCGGATTTTGCGCGCCAACGCACATTTGGTGCCGAACCCGATGATTCCAACCGTGGAAACGGGCACCCGGCATCGCACGGCCGAGCGCGTGGCACGGCAGACCGGAGAATTGGTGATTGCCATTTCGGAGCGCCGCAACATGATTACGCTTTATCGCGGCACGTTTCGCTACGTGCTGCGCGATCAGAGCGTTCTGCTTGCAAAGGCCAATCAGGCGCTGGCGACGCTCGAGAAATACAAGGCCGTTTTCGAGGAAACACTGACGAGCTTGAGCGCGCTTGAGTTTGAGGATTTGGCTACGCTTTATGACGTTGCCAGTGCCATTCAACGTGCGGAAATGGTCAATCGCATTGCACGGGAAATCGAACGATACATTGTCGAGCTCGGCACCGAAGGCCGCTTGATTCACATGCAGCTTGAGGAGCTAATGGTCGACATTGAGGAAGAGGGTCTGTTGGTCATTCAAGACCATCGCACCGATGACGCAGAGCCTGCCGAGAAAATCCTCGAGACGATTGCACGCTGGTCATCCGAAGAATTGCTCGATCTCAGTTTGATTGCACGGGCACTCGGATACACGGAGCACATGTCCAATCTCGACACTCCCGTCACACCCCGCGGTTACCGGGTGCTGCATAAGATCAAGCGACTGCCGACGTCCGTCATCAACAACCTCGTTCAGACGTTCCGCACACTGCCCGAAATACTCGCTGCATCGATTGACGCACTGGATGACGTGGAGGGCATCGGGGAAGTACGTGCTCGCGCCATTAAAGAAGGTCTGCGCCGACTGCGCGAACAGGTATTGCTTGACCGCCACCTGTAATGCCGGTCCCGCATGGTTGAGCCCGAAAAGCGGCGCTTTTGAATGCGGATGCCGAGGGAAGGGCGGCTGGAGACATCCTGAAGTTTCAGTGTAAAAGAAGGATGGGCACCGCGGACTGCGTATCACCGGGTGCCCGGAACTGGCCGTACGAAACGAAAAACGAGTGGCTCCTACCTGAGATTGAACACTCCAAGGGCGGCCACCCGTTTGCGTTCTTCTTCGATGACTTCGGCGAAACTGAGGGAAAATAAATCACATAGCGCCGCAATATAAAAAAGGTTCCGGCCGAGTTCGGCTTCGAGAACCTCGCGGCATTGCTCACACAGCGAACCCTCAAGGTGCGTTGCCATGTACTCTTTCATTTCCCAGTAGCTACTGATGTCGCTCGGGAGCTCTTGCTTGCCGGCGTTTACCCTGACGCAACCGCACGAAGTAACGGCTTTAACTACGGCTCGGTTCACGCGGGCACCTGATTCATGCAGCTTGGACAGCACGTCGAGCAGGCTTTTGTGGCGAATCAAATACTCCGAGACGGACTCCTGAAAGGAGTTGTACCGGCTGTCGAGATTGTCGTCTATATCGCGGGTGCTCGAACTCACAGGTACCACACTCCTAGGTAGTTCTTTCGCGCAGCGACGAAGTCGCAAGAACATTATACGGGGCTGTAAAACGCATTGTCAAGAGAGGGGCGGCCCGCGGGGACTTCACAACTTTCCAAGGAAATGGTAGAATAATATATAGGACCTTGTTGGCTGGTCCAACATGAATGGGGGTTTCGGCTGGATGTTCAACATCGGGGACAAAGTCGTCTATCCGATGCATGGCGCTGGCGTCATTGAAGCAGTCGAAGAGCGGGAGGTACTGGGTGAAAAGGCCCAATATTACATCATGCACCTGCCGATCGGCGACATGCAGGTGATGGTGCGGCTCGACAACGTCAAAGAAGTCGGCCTGCGCGAAATCATCAAGCATGAAGACGTCGAGCGAGTGTTCAGCACGCTGAAAGGCGAACAGACGCAAATGTCCCAGAACTGGAACCGACGTTACCGTGCCAACATGGAAAAAATTAAAAGCGGCGACATCTTCGAAGTCGCTGAAGTCGTCCGCAACCTTTCCATTCGTGACCGGGAAAGGGGCTTGTCGACAGGGGAACGAAAGATGCTCGACAATGCCCGACAAATTCTCATCAGCGAATTGGTCCTCGCACAAGGGACTACCGCAGAAGAGGTTGAGGCCACCATCGATCGTCTTCTCGGGTAGTCCTTTGTTCGTTTTCAGACCACGAAAACAACCGTCGAACACCAGCTTGTTCCACCGGAGGGAAAGAATTACGTGTCAAGGACATTCGCCATTGTGCCGGCGGCCGGCCAAGGAACGCGCATGGCCGGAGGCACAGGCGCGACATTGAAGCAGTTCCAACGCCTCGCTGGTCGTACGATCTTGGAGCGTACCCTCGAGGCGTTGTGGCGTTCTGGGGTACTTGATGGCATTGTCGTTGCAGGCCCGGCGGCAGAGCTCGAGGAACTTCGACAATTGATGGCTCGTCTACCGTTCGCGGACCGCGTCAACGTGGTGGCGGGCGGCAGGGAGCGCCAAGAATCCGTTTGGCTTGGTCTGCAGGCGGTACCGGAAGACGCATCCATTGTCGTCGTGCACGATGGGGTACGCCCCCTCGTTCCTCCTTCATTGGTCCGGCGTGTCGTTGCCGCAGCGCGCGAAGACGGTGCGGCGATCGCGGCACTTCCTGTCGCAGATACATTGAAGAAAGCAACAGATCAAAACGGTGAACACCCGTACGTTGCCGACACGGTCGATCGATCCCGCATGTGGGCGGCCCAGACGCCGCAAGCTTTCCGGCGCGATTTATTTGCAGTGGCATATGAAGCGGTCAATCAAAGGCGCTTGCATGTCACCGACGATGCAAGCGTCATTGAAGCGGTGGGCGGCACGGTGCGTCTTGTTCATGGTGATCCGCGCAACATCAAGATTACCCGTCAGGAGGACTTGGATTTGGTGCAGGATTTGGTCAGGGGAGAAAGCCTTCCCATGCGGGTAGGTATAGGGTACGACGTGCATCGCTTAGTGCCGGGGCGGCCGCTCATCCTCGGCGGGATCGAAATTCCGCATGAACTTGGATTGATCGGGCATTCGGACGCCGACGTCTTGACACACGCCGTGATGGACGCCTTGCTTGGGGCGTGCGCGCTCGGTGACATCGGCAGACACTTCCCCGACAATGATCCGGTTTACGCCGGCATTTCCAGCATCCTGCTGCTCGAGAAGGTGTGTCAGCTCATAGCTGAAGCAGGTTATGAGCCGGCGCAGATCGATGCGGTGATCGCAGCCGAGAAACCCCGATTGGCGGCGTACATTCCACAAATGCAAGAACGCCTTGCCGGAGTTCTCGGTTTGGAAGTCCAAAACGTCGGGATCAAGGCTACGACCACCGAAGGTTTGGGATTTGTCGGACGCCAAGAAGGCATTGAAGTGCGGGTTGTCGCTACGGTTCGAGCGATCGCATGAGATTGGCCATTTCAATGGCGGCTACGGCTGCGTCCCAACCTTTGTTTCCGGCTTTTGTGCCCGCCCGCTCCATGGCCTGCTCAATGGTGTCAACGGTCAGTACGCCGAAAATCACCGGTACATCCGTATCCCACGCTGCTTGAGCGATGCCTTTTGCTGCTTCGTTGCACACGTAATCGAAATGCGGCGTCGCCCCGCGGATTACCGCACCAAGGGCGATCACGGCATCGCATTTGCGTTTGGACGCCATGCGCCTGGCGACGAGGGGAATTTCAAATGCACCCGGCGTCCAAGCAATTTCCACCTTGTCCATGTCGGCTCCGTGGCGGCGCAGGCAGGCCAGCGCGCCTTCCAACAGTTGGCGTGTAATGAATTCGTTGAAGCGGGCGACCACCACACCGAACTTCAAACCGTCGGCGGAAAGGCTTCCTTCGAAAGTCGTCATTCCTCGCGCTCCTTTGCTTCCCAATATTCAATCCCCTTGAGCAAGTGCCCCAGCTTGTGGCGTTTGGTATGCAAGTACCGTGCGTTGTGTCGGTTGGCGGGGATTTCAATGGGCACTTGCTCCGTGACCTGCAGGCCGTATCCTTCAAGCCCGATGATTTTTTTCGGATTGTTCGTCAACAGGCGGATAGTCGTCAGACCGAGGTCCGTGAGAATTTGGGCTCCTGTGCCGTAATCTCGCAAATCCGGTGGAAAGCCGAGTTCTCGGTTCGCTTCCACGGTGTCCCGGCCGAGATCCTGTAAAGCGTAGGCTTTCAGTTTGTTGATGAGGCCGATTCCGCGGCCTTCGTGTTCGGGGAAGTACACCAATACGCCCATTCCTTCGGCTTCAATGCGTGCAAGGGCGCTTGCAAGCTGTTCACCGCAGTCGCACCGCAACGAACCGAGAATGTCCCCGGTGACGCAGCCGGAGTGCATGCGTACCAACACGTTTTGTTTGCCGGCGACGTCACCTTTCACCAAAGCGACTTGGCTTTCGCCATCGAGTTTGTGGCGGTAGCCGATGATGCGGAAATGACCGTAGCGGGTCGGCATGTCCGCTTCGGCACACCGCTCAATCAATTTTTCGGTGCGGCGTCGATAGCGGATGAGATCGGCGATGGTGATGATTTTCAGCCCGTGCTTCCGCGCAAATTCGAGCAGCTCCGGCGTGCGGGCCATTCTTCCGTCCGGTCCCATAATTTCGCATATGACGGCCGCGGGAAACAAGCCCGCCAAGCGTGTGAGATCGACGGCCGCCTCGGTGTGCCCTGCGCGGCGCAGCACACCTCCGTCCACCGCTTGGATGGGGAAGATGTGGCCGGGACGTACGAGGTCGTCGGGACGTGTCTTGGGATCGGCGATGAGGTTGACGGTCAGCGCTCGTTCGTAGGCGGAAATGCCGGTGTGAGCTTGTCGAGCGTCAACCGATACCGTAAAAGCCGTACCCATTCTTTCGCGATTGTCTTCCGTCATTAGGGGGATTTCCAGTTCTTGCAGCCGCTCGCGCGTGGTTGGAACGCAGATGAGCCCGCGCCCGTGGGTCGCCATAAAATTGATGATTTCAGGTGTTGCCTTTTCCGCGGCGGCGACGAGGTCGCCTTCGTTCTCGCGATCGGCATCATCGATAACGATAATCATTTCTCCCCGGCGAATGGCCTCAATCGCGTCGGGTATGGAGTCAAACTGTGGCTGAGTCATCGCCCGACCTCCCCTTCACGGCCTTGTAAAATGCGCTCGACGTATTTGGCAAGCAAGTCTGCTTCAATGTTGAATTCGGTTCCCGGCACGGCATCTCCCAGAGTGGTGTGTTCGAGCGTATGAGGAATGACCACGACATCGAAGGCATCCGGGTGTACGGCGGCGACGGTGAGGCTGACGCCGTCCACTGCGACGGAACCCTTTTCGACGAAATAGCTGCGAAGTGCGGGGGGCATGGATATGGTTAGGCGGCGGGATGCGCCTTCGGAGACGATGTGCAGAAGCTTTGCCGTTGCATCGATATGTCCGGATACGAAGTGGCCGCCTAATCTGTCCGTCGCGCGCAGCGCACGCTCTAGATTCACCTTGCTGCCGGGCTGCAAGCGGCCAAGCGTGGTACGTCTCAGCGTCTCGGCACTGGCTACGGTGAGAAACGTTGTACCCGCAACCTGAACCGCCGTCAAGCACGGTCCGCTCACTGCTACGGAATCGCCCACCGCCAAGTCCTGACATATGGTTGGTGCTTCAATGACAAAAGTCGCGTCGCTGCCGTCAAATTCTACGGACTGAATGCGTCCGACGCTTTCGATCAGACCGGTAAACACGATTTACACCCGCCTTTGTACAGTTCCCGTCCACATAAAATCTTCGCCAAAAAACTTGTGGGATACGTCGGTTAGGCGGTAACCCAGGTGTGGTTCATCAACGCCTTGTCCCGCAATTGGCGACGGGGCGAACGCTCCGCCCAAAACAAGCGGCGCCATGAACACGGTGACGCGGTCGACCAAGCCGTGGTCAAAAAACGAGCCGGCCAACGTGGGGCCTCCCTCTAAGAAAATGCTGGTGATCTGCAGATCCGCCAGGTCGTGCAAAAGTCGGACGAGATCGACCCGACCGTCCGGTCCGGTGCCCACCCAAACGCGCACGCCGCGGTCGCGCAGTGCTTGGATTTTGCGCGGCGGTGCAGCCTCGCTGACTGCGACGATGACATCCGCGCTGTCACCGGCTCCTTCCAGGCAGCGGGCCCGCAACGGAATGGCGGCGCGGGAATCGACAATGATGCGCGTTGGTTGCATGTCGGGTGCCGACACATCTGCGGCGTCCGCAAGCCTTACCGTCAGACGCGGATCGTCCGCTAGTACGGTACCGATGCCCACCATGATGGCGTCGTGCCGCGACCGGAGGCGGTGAACTTCTCGGCGGGACGCCTCACTCGTTATCCATTGCGATTTGCCGGTGCGGCAAGCAACTTTGCCGTCGGCGCTCATGGCCGTTTTGAAGTGCACGAACGGGCGTTTTTCTTTCATATAGACGATGAAGGCTTCGTTTAGCTTGGCGGCCTCCTCTTGGCGCAAGCCGACTTCAACCTGAATGCCTGCGGTGCGCAAGCGTTCGACACCTGCACCGGAAACAAGTGGATTCGGATCGATCATCGCAATGACAACGCGGGACAGGCCAGCCTGGATACACAGATCGGCACAAGGAGGGGTGCGGCCATAGTGTGAGCACGGTTCCAGCGTGACATAAAGCGTGGCCCCGCGAGCGGCTTCACCGGCTTCTTCGAGGGCGACGACTTCAGCGTGTGGGTCGCCCGCTTTCGCATGATATCCCGATCCGACGATTTGTCCGTCTCGGACGCATACAGCACCGACGGCGGGATTGGGTGAAGTGAAGCCAAGCCCAAGCCGGGCCAGACGGAGAGCTTCGTCCATGAAGGCAACATCTTCAGCGGTCCACACGTTCGGTGCTTCTTGCAAGCAAAACACCCCAAAGCCGGTGCCCTCGGGGCGCGGAAAAGCGGGCCGGGAAAGGCGCATGAGTGAGGCGCTTCCTGGCTCGACGACAACTTGGCCTTCTTCGATCCGGACCCCGAAGCGATATGTGAATCTTTTCTCAGGCCCAGCATATCACGGGGTCTGTAGGGAATCAAGCAGGAGAGGAGAAGCCCGCAGGGAATGTATCCTCGCAGGGAGGAGGCAGAAGCACTCATGTTTGCGAACATCGATCCGGTCGCATTTACGATAGGACCCTTTGCGGTCCGTTGGTATGGGCTGTTTATGGCTGTGTCTATCCTTATTGGTTTTTTTTATTTTCGGCGAGATGCACTTCGGCTAGGCCACGACGAAGATTTTATATACAATCTGACGTTTTTGATGGTGATCGCGGGAGTCATCGGCGCACGTCTGGTGTACGTCGCGACGAACTGGGACTACTATGGCAGCAACCTTGGCGCCATTTACCGCATCGATCAAGGGGGGCTTTCCTTTCACGGCGCCATCGGCGGCGGGGCGTTGGCCGGATGGCTCTATGCTACGGCGAAAGGTCAAAAATTCATTCGATTTTTTGATTTAGCCATCCCCGGTGTTGCAGTCGGAATCATGCTTGTTCGCATCGGCAATCTCATCAACGGTGAGGTCATGGGAAGGACGACGGAATTGTTGCCGTTCGACCGTCATCCTGCGCAAATTTATGCTTCGATTCTCGGTGTCGTCCTTCTGATCATTCACAACGTGCTCGCACGTCAGCGGAGACCGGACGGTTATTTAACCTGGTCCTTCTTGCTTTATTACTCACTTTTCCGCGCCGTGATCGAGGAAACCGTTCGTGAAAATCCTCTCTACGTTTGGGGCTATGTCAACGACGCTTGGGGCATCGGCTTCTTTACGCTGACCCACCTCATTTCGGTACCAATTATATTGCTTGCTGTGTGGCAGCGCCGTGAAGTCATTCGCCGAGGTACGCTTCGAGGAGGCCTGCGGCGATGACGAGGGATTTTGCAGTGGCGACTTTCGTCGTTGACCAAGGAAAGGTGCTGCTGCTGTTTCACCGCAAGCTCGGCAAGTGGCTGCCGCCCGGTGGCCACGTTGAACCGGGAGAGCTGCCGGATGAGGCTGCAGTGCGTGAAGTGTACGAGGAGACGGGAATCCGCGTGGAGTTGGTCGGCGAGCGCGGGCTTCCGATTGAAAACCCCCGGCAGCTCGTCATACCGCAGGGCGTGCAGCTCGAACAAATTACGGAAGATCATCAGCACATCGATTTCGTCTATTTTGCCCGTCCTGTCGGCAATACAACGTTGCGGGCCAACCATGAGTCCGAGCGGCTGGGGTGGTTCGGCCATGAAGAGCTGGCGCAGCTGCCGCTGACGCATGAGATCCGCCTGTGGGTTGAGAAGGCCCTCAAAACCCTTTCTTGACGCCGTTTGAGAACAATGCCGTCGGTTGACACGCTCCAGGCGCCTCTTCTATAATGAAGGCAACTTGCGCTATCACGTTTAAGGCGATGAGAAGGAGAGTACACTACTGCCACTGTTCCTCAGAGAAGGGTTGCCGCAGGCTGAGAGCGCCCGAACAGCAAGTAGTGGAATGCACCTTCGAGCTGCAGGTGGAAAGGGCCGCTTCAACGCCTCAGTATACCGGGTACGCCGGGTACGCCCGTTACAGCGTACAGGTCGGCTATTGGCGGAACATGGGGCTCCGAATAGCCGTACCCCCAAGTTGGAGACAATTGAGCGGTCTCAAAACAGGGTGGAACCGCGTGGGTCGTTGACTCCCGTCCCTGTAGCCGAATGGTTGCAGATACGGGAGATTTTTATTGCAATCCATCTAGAATCGGTAAGCTTTTTGTAGGGGGATGCAGGTCATGTTCAAAACCCTCCGTAGGGACATTCAAGCCGTGTTTGAAAGAGATCCGGCAGCCCGCTCGCTTTTGGAGGTTCTCACCTGTTATCCTGGCCTTCACGCGCTTCAAATGCACCGCATCGCCCATTTCTTTTATCGCCGTCGCCTGTTCTTCATCGCTCGGCTCATCTCCCACATCAATCGCTTCTTGACCGGTATTGAAATTCACCCGGGAGCAAAAATCGGCCAAGGCGTGTTCATCGACCACGGCATGGGAGTCGTCATCGGCGAGACCGCAGAAATCGGTGACAATGTAACCTTGTATCAAGGCGTGGTCCTCGGCGGCAGCGGCAAAGAGAAAGGCAAGCGCCATCCTACGATAGGCAATAATGTGGTCATTGCAGCTGGTGCCAAGGTCTTAGGTTCTTTCCGGGTAGGAGACAATTCTCGTATCGGCGCCGGTGCCGTTGTATTGAGAGAAGTGCCGCCCAACTGCACCGTGGTGGGAATTCCGGGACGGGTAGTTAAGGAAAACGGACAGCGGGTGGAGCCGATCAACTTGGATCACGCCAACCTGCCGGACCCCATCGATCGGTTGATACGAGGCATGGCCCAGCGCATTGACGAGCTCGAAATGAGACTGCGGCGGCTCGAAGCGGAAAGAGATGCATCATCGTAAGCATTGGACACCAAGTTAGGGGAGAGAGTAGCGTTGTCACTTCGACTATACAATACGCTCACGCGGCAGCAAGAAGCTTTCGAACCTTTGGACGGCAAGACGGTTCGCATGTATTCTTGCGGGCCGACGGTTTACGACTACATTCATTTGGGCAACGCACGGGCTTTCGTAGTTCCGGATGTGCTGAAACGGTATCTGAAAGCTTCCGGATATGACGTCATCCATGTTCAAAACATCACCGACATTGAAGACAAGATTATTGGCCGTGCACAAGAAGAAGGCGTATCGTTTCGTGTGATTGTCGATCGATACGCGCAAGCCTATTTCGAAGACCTCGAGGCCCTTGGCTGTCAGAAACCCGATCACAATCCCAAAGCGTCCGAACATATCGACGATATGATCGCTTTGATTGAACGGCTTATTGAGCGTGATCTCGCCTACGTCAGCGGTGGCGACGTGTTTTTTGCCGTCCACAAGTTCCCGAACTACGGACGCCTTTCCCGTCAAAGCTTGGATGATTTGATCGCAGGCGCTCGGGTGGAGGTCGGAGAGGAAAAGCGCCATCCGGCCGATTTCGCCTTGTGGAAAGCGGCCAAAGAGGGTGAACCCTACTGGGAAAGCCCGTGGGGGCGCGGGCGTCCCGGTTGGCACATTGAGTGTTCGGCCATGTCCATGCATTATCTCGGACAGCCTTTTGACATTCACACCGGCGGTGCAGACCTGGTGTTCCCTCACCACGAAAACGAGATTGCGCAAAGCGAAGGTGCCACCGGCAAACCGTTTGCAAGGTTCTGGATTCACAACGGCTATATTAACGTGGACGGGGAAAAAATGGCGAAATCACGGGGCAATTTCTTTACGCTGCGTGATATCCTGAAGTCCTATCCGGCACCGGTGGTTCGGTTGTTCTTGCTGTCCAAGCATTATCGTTCGCCCATCGAATTCAATCAAGAAGTGATGGAAAGCACGCAACGAGGCTATGAACGCTTGACGGAAGCGGTGGCCGCGCTGCGGCGGCGGGTTGCCGGCGAGTACGTGACTCAAGATCGCCCCGAGACCGATGACGAGGCAGCCGCCGAAGTTTATGCGTTCGTCGATCGCCAGCGGGAACAATTCCACCAAGGCATGGATGACGATTTGAACACACCGGTCGCTTTGGCCGCGCTGTACGAGCTCGCTCGCTACGCGAACGGCTGGACGCACCGGCCAAAGGCGGAAATGACACCGGAAGTCGAAAAGGCCCTTGGCCATTTGCTGCACGTGATGGTGGAGCTCGCCGATATCCTGGGTCTGGATACCACCCCGCAACAGCAAACCGAGGGTACGCCGGAACTTGTCCATGAGCTGATTGAACTGCTTGTCGGTGTACGTCATGAAGCACGTCAAGAACGCAATTTCGCATTGGCCGACCGAATTCGTGACCGTTTGGCGGCTATGGGCATCGTCCTCGAAGACGGTCCCGAAGGGACGCAGTGGAAAATGTCCGGTGCGGGGACAGCGAATCGGGAGTCGTGATATGTTCGAGCAGGGCAAGCATACCTTTCGAGACGCCGCCGCCATGTTGCAGCCCGGCGGGGTCGAACCGCAGCACCTGTCGCCGTTGACGCTGGCCTACGTAGGCGATGCCGTGTTTGAGCTCGCCGTACGGACGCGCATTGCCGCGACCGAGGCCGGGCCCGTGCGTGCTTTGCATGAGCGAGCGAGCCATTGGGTGTGCGCCGAAAGCCAGGCGCGGATGATGCACCACTTGATGGATCGATTGCGCGAAGACGAAGCTGTTGTCGTCAAGCGTGCCCGCAATACGAAAAGCACGGTCCCACGCAACGCCCGTGTGAGCGACTACCGCTACAGCACGGCCTTTGAGGCGCTCTTAGGTTATTTGTATCTGTCGTGCAACTTCGATCGATTGAACGATTTGATCGACGCGGCATTAAATTCTGCAGAGGACGGGTGAGCCAATTGCAGATCAAGCGCAGGCGCGGCGAGCGCAGCTGGCGGCAATCCAATCAAGGTTCAACGGGAGCCGGGCGGCAGTCGGCGATTGATGGAAATCGGCCGCTGGTCGATTTACGGCATGAACGTCTGATCATCGGGCGCAATCCGGTGCTCGAAGCTCTTGCGGCGGGGACGAAACTGCGTTGCCTGTGGATAGCGGGCGATGAAGCCAAGAGTGATGTCGCGCGCCTGGTTAAGGCTGCTCAAGACGCCGGCGTCCCGGTGCATACGGTCTCACGCGCAGAAATTGAAAGGATGGCCGGTGCCCCGGGGCATCAAGGGGTGGCAGCCGCCGCCGCACCGTTTGCGTATGCAACCGTGGAGGCGCTGCTTGAACGTGCGGCCGATCTGAATCAACCACCGCTGTTGGTGATGCTCGATCACATGGAGGATCCCCAGAATTTCGGGTCACTCGTGCGCACAAGTGAGGCGGCGGGCGTGCACGGCGTGATCATTCCGGAACGACGGGCGGTCGGCGTCACCCCGGCGGTCGGTAAGGCTTCGGCCGGCGCTGTTGAGCACATGCCGATTGCACGTGTCACCAACCTGACTCGCGTTATCGAACAGCTGCAGAAAGCCGGTTTGTGGATTGTGGGGGCGGACATGTCCGGGGAACGCACGCTGTATGAAACCGATTTGCGCGGTCCCGTCGCCATCGTCATCGGATCCGAAGGGCGGGGATTGTCCCGCTTGGTTCGGGAACGCTGTGATGAACTGATTAAGATACCGATGTTCGGGCGAACCCAGTCGCTGAATGCCGCGGTTGCAGGAGCGTTGTTGATTTACGAAGCGGTGCGTCAGCGCTCGCTTGTGGCACCAATTTAGATGATTGGATGGTATTCCAGACGGAATGATCCTTTGTTTCGAACGGTGTTCGTTTCTTACGAAAACCGCTTTCTAAAGGCCTTGGAGGCACTTTCGAATTTCTTGACGCTTAAAACCGCTTAGTGTATAATGAGCCCAGAGTTTAGCGACAAAGCCCTTGGCGAAGGAGTTTTTCAACCAACATCAGGTGACTCCGGCAATGCCCCGGAGCCCTCGATAAATTTCGACACCCCCCTAACTTGTCGTCGGGGAGGACAAGTTAGGGCATTCAGTTTCGTTTTTCGAGTGCGCGATGCAGCTTGAGTCGTAAAATTTCAGCAGGTTTCTATCGAACTTCGGTAGGTTATTTATTGATTACAATGTCAGCCTAGAAGAATCGGCGAGCTCTGCTCTCACCAAAAGGGTATTTGCCCGTTGATGGCTATCCCAAATGCCAGGGAAGGGCGCGGGGCTTACTTACCATTGTGCTTCTAGGCTTTGTTTTTTCTCTTCCTTATTCCTTTCGAGTTTCACAGGCTGCTGTCAGTCAGACGGACGCGTTAGGTGGGGGCATCCCACATGTGGGCTTGGGGAACGGGCAGTTGCTGCACGACTCCTACTATCCCCTTCCATAACACACCCGGCGGAGGCGACGTGGATGAGTTTGTCTGTTGAACGAAATCCTTACAGGGGATTCGAGGAGTTAGGTGACGAAGAAGTAGTTGCTTATGCCCGGGACGGCGATGATGTTGCTCTCGAATATCTCATCCATAAGTACAAAAATTTTGTTCGGGCGAAGGCCCGGTCGTATTTTCTCATTGGTGCCGACCGCGAAGACATCGTCCAGGAAGGCATGATCGGTCTCTACAAGGCAATCCGGGATTTTCGGGCCGACAAGCTTGCTTCATTCAGAGCCTTTGCTGAGCTTTGCATTACTCGACAAATTATTACTGCAATCAAAACAGCAACCCGCCAAAAACACATTCCGCTCAACTCGTATGTTTCGCTCAACAAGCCGATTTATGACGAGGAGTCCGATCGAACCTTGATGGACATCATTCCGGGCATGAAAGTCAGCGATCCAGAAGAACTCGTCATAAGCCGTGAAGAGTTTATTGACATCGAGAACAAAATGAGCGAGTTCTTAAGCGAGTTAGAGTGGAAAGTCCTCATGTATTATCTTGAAGGCAAATCCTATCAGGAAATTGCCGAGGCGCTTTCCCGCCATGTCAAGTCGGTCGACAACGCACTGCAGCGAGTAAAGCGGAAGCTCGAGCGTTATTTGGAGAAGCGCGAAAGCGAAATGAATCGACGTGGCGATTAGAAACAGGAAGCAGCTTGACAAGAACAAATCGTTCGTGTTATGATTTCTGCGCTGTCGTGTGATTCGTACGCCAGCGTAGCTCAGCTGGTAGAGCAAGGGCCTTGTAAGCTCTAGGTCGGGGGTTCAAGTCCCCCCGCTGGCTCCAACCGCTGATGACGCCAAAGCGGCGTCCCCGATCTTGGATCTTGAAGTGGGGGCGCACGCTTCTGGCGGAACGTTAATTCCTTGCCTGGCGTAAAGTCGGGCAAAACGCTCAGCAGAGCGATCCTTGACAAATCGCATAGCACATGATAAACTATAAAATGTGCCACGTTTTTGAGGTACTTGACGCAATGAGCGTGGAGGGGTACCGAAGTGGTCAACCGGGGCAGACTGTAAATCTGTTGGCGTAGCCTTCGCAGGTTCGAATCCTGCCCCCTCCACCATCTACCTCTCTCGCCGCTTGGCGGCGGGAATGAGGTTTCATGAGTTCACATCATGTGCGCCGCGGGGTGGAGCAATCTGGTAGCTCGTCGGGCTCATAACCCGAAGGTCGTCGGTTCGAATCCGGCCCCCGCAACCAACAGCTCTCCTCGATTTTGAGGAGAGCTATACGCCCGCATAGCTCAGTTGGTAGAGTGCGTCCTTGGTAAGGACGAGGTCACCGGTTCAATCCCGGTTGCGGGCTCCATGCAACAAGCTCTTGGGCATCTGTTGCCCAAGAGCTTTTTCTGTGTGCCCGGCATGTCTGCCGAGCCGGAGGGCTGAAAGAAGCCCTCACCACCCA
>CALKAQ010000021.1 GCA_937983075.1 uncultured bacterium
GCGATATATAGGCTCACGCACGCTTCCTCCTTGTGTCTGCGTTTTTGACAAAGTGCCTCCATTCCCGCTCACACTGTATACGTGCTTCAACGACATGCCCGTTGCTTTTCGTCAACCAAGGCACCGATTTCGCTTGCAAATGCCTCATATCGTCCGATTTCCTTTTGTAGCACGTTCATGCTTCCAAATCCTCCTGTTCCACCCAGTATCATTGCAAGTTTCGTACATTTGTTCACGCCCCCATTATCCTGTAATCCGGTCCTTCTACCGCTATCACCCGCCTACGGGACATACCAAACAACCGGCTGGCCGCGGCATCGCCAATACGCTCCGCGAGTGTCTCGGCGTCCTCGTTGCTGGAAAATACGATTGGCCGCCGAGCTTTGCATCTCTCATTGATGATTTTGTAGTACATATCCAGCCTGAAGTCCGTAGTTTTTGCTTTCCCCAGGTCATCCCAAACCAACACATCAGCCTGAATAGCAGCTCCAAGCAGACGGTTCAGCTCTTCTCCCTCATCGTCATACTGGCTGGCCGCCGACAAGTCTCCCATAAGCGTGACGTCCGACACAATCAACACTCTAATCCCACGCCGAATCAATTCTTTCGCGATTGCCACCTGTAGATGCGTCTTGCCAAGGCCGAAGTTATTGTGCCGCCTCTTTGCCTCGCTGCGTTTTGCCGGATCGCGGATCTCTCGCAGCCTGCGCTCACCAAACTTCGCAATGAAACCAAAACTGTTTTGTTTCTGGCTCCGAATTTCATCAAACCTTTCCACGTACTCCCTAGCGCTATCGTACATGAGGCGCTGGGTATCATTCGTCACCCGGTATGTGGAGAATTCTGCATCGCGGAATTCATCCGGAATCATAGCGTTTTTCATCAAGCGGTATAGGCGTTTTTGTGCCATGCATGTGCATTCCACAGCTTTCCATCCATCCACGATGTACCCAACATCCCGGCACCGCGGGCAATCATACTGAACGGATGAGACCTGGGATGCTTGAGAAGTAGCCGCCTGTTGTGCCATCTTCCTCGCCCGTTCTAGGATCTCCTCGATTCCTTTGCTGATAGGCTGCATTTGCTTCCCTCCTGTTTTGCTCCAATGCCTGCTTACGGTAATGCCTGTCCATAATGAACTTCTCAACGTAAGTGAAGGATTGAATGGTATCTCCCGGGTACTTAGGTTTGTAGGCATCAAAACATTCGTCTATCCACCTCAATGCATCATCAACTTTAATACCTGCCGTCAAAACCCGGTTGATTGATTCACAGTCAAGCGGCGACAATGACAACCCTTTGTTTCGCCGTTGTACGTACTTAGTTTCAAGTAACTTAAAAGGATCTTTATCTATAGCGACAACAGCTATATTATTTTTCTTTAATATTTCTTTAGGACGCTCAGAAACCGCGTCATTACTGGGTTCTCCGGACATAGGCGCCACCATTTTGGTGGCATCAGTGCCACCATTTTGGTGGCATTTTTCTTCTTTGGTTTCGCTCGCTGTCACCATTTCAGTGGCACTTGCCACCATTTCAGTGGCATTTTGTTTTTTCTCATTCGCCACCAAATTGGTGTCATTTGTCACCATTTCAGTGGCACTTGCCACTGTTTTGGTAGAATCCGAGCGAACCAAATTCCGCTGCAAGACTTTATTGAATCGCTCTTGGTCAAATGTTGTGATAAGGCTTACGCGCCACTGGTCATAATTTTTGTTGAGGTAAATGATATCTCCGTCGATTTTTATGACATTTGCTCTTTCAAGGTATTTCAATTCAGCGCTGGCGTGGTTTCGATGCACCCCGACAAGGGTAAAATCGGATGGCCGGAGGATGGCAAATTTCTTTCCGCACCCATAGCTCATCCTAATCACTAAGTCCAGGATGTTCCTCTGACGCTTTGTGAAATCCGTCTGCATAATCGCCTCATAAAGCTCGTTTGATATTTTTGTGAATTTGTCAGGTTGTGGATTTGCCATCCTCTGCACCTCCCGGCATCAAACTAATGTCGACTGTTCCTGTTCTTACGATGCTTGTCCATCTGATTCGGATGCATCCTTAACCTCTTGCTCCTGCACTACACTGTAATCAACATCGATGTACTCCTCTTCGACCGCCTCCGGCCGTTCTTCAACTTCGACGTCTTTGATGTAGGCGTCTTGCATCTCGATGCTAAGAATTCCCCACTTGCTCAACATGTTCCTTATGACGGTTTTCAACGCCATTGCGTCATAGTCGTTATTCCATCCGAAGTCCGATTTGGAGAAGCGCTGACGATGCCGTTCGATTTCCTCCTTTGACCAATAGACCGTCTTCTTGAATCCGTTGATCAGTTCAAAATAGCCGGCATAACCGATGATTGCGTC
>CALKAQ010000022.1 GCA_937983075.1 uncultured bacterium
GGAGCGTGCTGTAAACACTCCGAGCAGCGGCCGCTCGCCTAAATCTGGGTCATCGAAGCCGTCGGAAAGTCTAAAAATGGGTCAACAGCGGCGGTTCATCACCCAGATTTAGGCGGAGGACGTGCAGAACGTTCTGTAAACAGCACCGGGAACTGTTGGAGCGTGATGTAAACCTCACGCCCAGCATTCGACGGCCTAAATCTGGGGCGCCGGGTGCGCTGCAGTGCCTAAGAGTAGGCCGAAGGTGATTGGTTTAGCGCCCAAATCTAAGGGGGTAAGGCCTGCCATTCCGTAAACGCACCATGCCGCGCCCGACAGCATGTAAACGCCTCTCCCGCCCCCGCTGCAATCAGCGCGACAAAATAAAGATGCAGAAATGGAAGTGGACTGTCCGGAAGCGACAGTCCACATTCTTGCTTTAACATGATTCCCCTCTGTCTGATCCCCCGACCAGACGCAGCACGTGTCGTATACCACGGCCCCTCCACTTATACTCCCCGACCTGACCGAACACGTGCTGCTCAACATTCTCCTCAGGTGCTCCGGCGCCCGACAATGCCCAACGCAGCCTCGCACCGTTCCGGACTACGGACTTCCTATGGCCGACCTGCATCACTGACTTCCTGCACCACTCGCGACATCCTGGCTGCCGACTGGCATCACGCCGCTCGTCGCCGTCTCAAGCAGCGCACTACCGTCTTAGCGCAAGCCGGGCGGAATAGGTGAACTCGGAGCGGTTTTGCCGAGCCACGCGTAGACTTCGTTCAGCCAGAGGCCTGCGGTCTGTAAATACTCAGCACGTGTCAGCATGTAACGCTCCTCCGCTTCAAGGAGGCGCAGTTCGGCTTCCAGTACGCCAAGCTGGGCTTGCAGCAGCTCTCGGGACGAGGCTGCGCCACGTGCACTGAGCTCGGCGATGCTTTCGGCCAGGGCTCGTCGACCGGCCAGCGCTTCTTCGGCCGCTCGCAGCACTTGAACGCTCGCCGTCCATTCGGCTTCCAGACCCATCAGCTCGCCTTGCAGGCCGGTCAGCAGATATTCCAGCTGCTTCTCAGCGGCCTGAACACCGTAAGCGGCTTGGCCAACCCTCGCTTGTCGGGCGCCAGCATCCCGCAGCGGAATCTGCACATTGAACCCAACGCTCCAGCTGTAACCGTCCTGCTCGAACTCTTCCTCTTCGATTTTCTGTGCCGTGCCGGAGAACGACAATTGCATAAATCCGGTCCGATCGAGGCCGATGGTGGCTTCGAAGTCGTCTTTTTGCAGCTGACCAAACACTTGAAAACCAGGCCCCAACTCACGGCGTGCAAGCGTGTGGTATGCTTGCGCTTGGGCAAGTTCGGCAACTGCTTGACGAATGTCCGGACGGGCAAGTGCAGCATCGAGCGCCATATCCAGCGCAGGCGGCTCTTCGACATAGACCAGCGGGCGATGCGGTCGCACGGCTTGTGTCAGCGGCAGGCCCGTGATTTGGTTGAGCGCAATGCGGGCACGGTCGCGTGCGCCTTGTGCTTGGATCAATGCAGCTTGCGCCTCGTACCACACGGCTTCGGCTTCCAAACGCTTGGCCGTCGTTCCGGTGCCGTCGAGTTCACGTTTGCGGGCTTCATCAAGCGCAACGGTCGCTTCCTCAAAAGCGAGTTCGGCCAGTTCAACGGCTCGTTCCGCCTTCAGCAAGCCGTAGTACAGGCGAGTAACTTCGAGCGCGATGTCCCCTAGTGCCGCATCGCGTTGTGCGGCAGCTGCATCGATGGCTGCGTCGACGAGCGTACGTGTCGCTCGCACTTCAGGCGTCGGAATGAGCGGAGTACGCAGCGAAATGGTAGCCGTTCCCTGGCGGACCGAGAACGTGCCGTCGAAATCGTCGGGCGGGAAGCAAAACTCAATCGGAGTGCCGTCCGAATCTTCAATGGGATTGCCCGAAAGATCCTCAAGTCGCCAGCACGTTTGCTCCCAGTCGAGGTCGTACTTGCTCTGCAGCCCTTGAAACTGCAAGTCCAGTTGTGGGCGCACAGCCGCTGCCGTCTCTTGGGCCGAAAGAAGGGCGGCGGCATGTTGAATTTCGACGAGCTCAGCGCCGGTACTGGCACGCAACGCTCGATCGAGCACTTCAGGCAAAGTGATTTCACGCACCGGGGGTCCCCCGTTTACCGGTACGCCGGTATTGCCAAACACTCTCGCCTCGGCCCCAGCAGTTCCGCCCCGCACATCGGCGACAACCGTTTCGACGGCACCGGCGCCACCACCGGCCGGCACATCCCCCTCACCGGCCGCAAGAGCCGCTGCACCGAAGGCGTTCAGCAGCACGACGGCTGCCAGGGCAAGCGCCCTACGACCAACGACTTGGCTGACCTTCGCCCTACCGATCATCGGCGTTATTCTCCTCTCGCGGTGCGCGCTTCGGTCCCCCAACCAATGGCACGGAAAAAGGTGGCACGTGCGATGTTAAAATCATAAATCGCATGCACCCGATCGCTGTTCGCCTTGGCGAGACCGGTTTGCGCCTGCAATATTTCAACGTCCGTTGCCATGCCGACATCGAACAACGCCTGCACGACCCGATGCGTCTCCAACGCTTCTTCCAGAGCCAGTTCCGTGACTTCCAAACGGCGATACGCATTCAGCATTTCGTTGTAGGCGTTTTGAATATCGAGCGAAATGCCTTCCCGCGCTTGACGCAGCTGCAGGTGCGCACCGGCGACTTTCGCTTCTGCCGCCCGACGCGTCAGAGGCGGGGTGTAATCGTTCATCGCCAATGCGAGTTCCTTTTCGGCAATGTCGACTCCGGCTTGCGCCTGAACAAGCTCCACACGATTCGCCAATCCTTCGGCGAGAGCTTCTTCCAGGCTGATATTCGGCAATTCTTCCGTGACGACGGTAGCATCGAGGACGAATTGGGTGCCACGGGGCAAGCCGAGCGCATAGAGCAGCTTGTTCTGAGCAAGCGCCAAGTTGTCTTCCAGCTGGGCGCGATCCGCTTTGTGCCCGGCGAGCGCATTCCTGGCTTGGATGACGTCAAGCAGGGTGGCTTCGCCGCTGTCGAAGCGCTGCTGCGCGACTTCAACCTGGCGTTCGGCGAGGCGAATCGCCTCGTCCATCACTTGCAGCAAGTTTTGCAAGCGCAAGATGTTGTAGTAGTCCTTTTCGACTTCCAGCAGCAGCTCGTGCCGCTTCAAATCGACGCCTCGCTGCGCCAATTCGAGTCCAACTTGAGCTTGAAAAAGCAGAATGGGATTCGGCTGAATCAAGTTTCCGGCTTCGGCTTGTTCAAGCTGAATTTCAGATACACGCACCTCGTTGCGCGACAGCAAATATCCCGCATCGTTTTCGAGGGCAAGTTCAATCACCTTCTCGAGGTTGAGGGACAACACGTCGTCTCCGCCAGCCGCCCCAACTACGTCTCCTGCAAAGGCAGTCAGCAGAAGAACAATGGCCAAAACTCCGGCCAGCATGGCGCCTAAACCGCCGAACGAGTCACCGGCCCCAGCGCCCGACGGAACGTTGCTCCTAAACCGCAGCAATCCGTTGATCATGATCAATCACCCTCCATATGACTTCGACTCTTTCCTGCGAAACAGATGGGCCCAACGAGAAAACTTCTGTGTCGCGTCGTCAACAATCTCGTACAGCGTCGGGATGAGACCGAGCGTCAGCACGGTCGACATGGTCAGACCACCGATAACGACCGTCGCAATGGGGGCCTGCAGTTCCGAGCCTTCGCCGATGCCGAACGCCATCGGCAGCATGCCCATGACGGTCGTCGCTGTCGTCATCAACACCGGACGCAGACGGGTGCGGGCACCGACAACAACGGCTTCACGCCGTTCCATTCCCGCTTGCCGCAGCTGATTGATATAGTCAATCAGCACGATCGCGTTGTTGATGGCGATACCCGCCAGCATGATGACGCCGATCATCGCCGTCACACCGAGCGCCCGCCCGGTCAGGAGCAGCGAAGCGACCACGCCAACCAACGCCACCGGCACCGAGAACATGATGATGAACGGCTGCGAGAACGATTCAAACTGCGCCGCCAAGATCATGTACATCAGAATGATGGCGAGGCCGAACGCAAAGGTCAGCCGATTGAAGGCGTCGCGCATTTCGGCTTCATCGCCGTCGAACTGGTATGTGATGTCGCCGGGGAGATCCAACGCCTGAATGCCGCGCTCGATGTCCCGGGCAACGCTGCTGAGGTCACGTCCGACCAAGTAGGCGAACACACGAATGACCCGTGCACCGTCGTCGCGTTCGATCGACACGGGGCTTTCGCTCCACTCGATCGAAGCGAGGTCGCCTAAGGGGACCGTCGTGCCGAACGGGGTGGGGATGCGCAAGGCCTCCAAGTCGGACGGATTGGCCCGCCAGGCTTCGCCCAGCTGCACGACGATGTCGACCTCGTTGCCGTCGCCGACGCGGAATCGAGTCGCTACGACGCCGTCAAACGCACGTCGGACCGCTGAACCAATCTGGCCGACCGTCAAACCGAAACGAGCCGCCTGAGGACGGTCGACGACGATTTGCAGTTCGGGCCGCCCTTCCGAAAAGCTCGTCTCGACTTCACGCGTCCCCGGTACGTTGCGCACAATTTCGGCCACTTGGTTCGCTGCGGCTTCGAGCTCGTCGATATTGGTGCCGCGCAGCGCGATGTTGATGGGCGCGCCCATGCCGCTGCCGACACCGAACGGATCGGACGGCGTGACGCGAATTTGCGCACCGTGAAAACCTGCCGCGAATGCACGTATTTCTTCGATCACCTGCTGCGTCGTGCGCTGCCGTTCTTTCGCTGCGACCAAAGTGACGATCATCTGGGCGGTTTCATCGGTAATCGCCGTCGAATAGGCGTTGATTTCCGGAATGCTCGCCAAGAACTGTTCCACTTCTTCGACGGTGCTCAGCGTCATCTCCCGCGGCGAACCGTACGGCAGGCGGACCCGGATGTTGAGTTCGCCTGTATCCATCTCCGGGAAGAACTCCATACCGATGAACGGATAAGCCGCTGCGGTGGCGATCAGCAGCGCGCCGATGCCGCCGAGAAACCATCCTTTGTGGTCAAGCACCCAGCGCAGTATGTTTTCGTACCAAGCTTGCATGCGCTTGTTCATGTCGCGCTTCGGCTTGTGCGGCGTCGCCGGGGAAGCGGCATCCGCGTCAACGACCTCGCTCGTGGCAGCCAGTTCTCGAGCGGCCTTGCGGCTTTTTCTGCTGCGGAGATCGATGCGGCCGGCGACCGTCGGCACAAACGTGACCGCGACGAGGAGGCTGAGACCGAGCGAGAACGTGACGGCCAGCGACAGATCACGGAAGATTTCCGCCGCCAAACCACCGACGAAGACGACCGGCAGGAAGACGGCAATCGTCGTCAACGTCGAGGCAAACAACGCCAAGCCGACTTCTTCGGCGCCGACTGCAGCGGCCTCAAGAAACTCTTTGCCTTCATCTTGATGGCGGGTGATGTTTTCAAGCGACACAATGGCGTTGTCGACGAGCATGCCGAGACCGAGGGCGAGGCCGCCGAGCGAAAGCATGTTCAACGACGTGTCCAACAGGTACAAGAAGAACAACGTGCCGACGGCTGGAACGGGAATGGCCACGCTGATGACGAAGGTCGGCCGCAGCGAGCCCAAAAAGACGTACAGCACGATGATGGCGCTCACGGCACCGATGACGCCGCTCTCAATCACACTTTGAATCGCGACACGAACAAGCCGTGCCTCGTCCCAGACGACTTGAAATGTAATCAAATCGCCGTATTCGGCCTCCAAACGTTCGATTTCTTTGAAAATCGCGTTGGAAACCGTCACGGTGTTGGCTTCGGATTCTTTTTGAATGTTGATGGCGATGCTCGGTTCGCCGTTGAGCCGCGTGAGGGTGTCGCCTTCGACGTAGACGTCGTCCACGGTGGCGATGTCCGCAATGCGCACCGTGCCCGAAGGCCCGACTTGGACGACGGTTTCACGGATCTCGTCCAGGCTGGTGAATTCTCCGACGGTGCGGATCAGGAGCCGTTGGCCGCGGTCTTCCAACGAACCGCCGGGCAAGTTGAGGTTCCCGGCCATCAGCGCTTGCTCCACGCGCTCAAACGTCACCCCGTACAGGTCAAGGCGGTGGGGATCGACGTTCACCTGAATTTCGCGAATCAATCCGCCTTGGATTTCCACCGAGGCAACGCCTTCAATGCGTTCCAGCCGGTTGCGGATGTTGTCGTCCACAAAGGCCCGCAGCGCAGCGGGATCCATCGAACCGCCGACGTTCAGCTGGAACATCGGGTTGAGCGACGGATCGAATTTAAACACTTGGGGCTCGCTGACGCCGTCGGGCAAGTATTCGCGGATCAGATCGAGGCGCTCGCGCATTTCGAGCGTGGCGAAGTCCATGTTCGTTCCCCACTCGAACTGTGCGACGATGGTGGCCGAACCCGCGGCGGAAGTCGAGCTGATGTTCGTCACATTGGATACAGTGCCGAGGACTTCTTCAATGTGACGGGTAACTTGGGATTCAACTTCCCACGGCCCGACGTTGGGATATTCGATGACGACGGCTGCAGCGGGAAACCGCATATCGGGCAGCAGAGCCATCGGCATGCGCTGCAGCGAAACGACGCCGAGCAGCATGATGCCGAGGGTCAGCATGAGCATGGTGACAGGCCTGCGTACGGCGGTGCGAGGCAAGGACACGTTACATGCCCCCCTCGGTCCAACGTACTAAGGAGCCGTGTTGCAGGCGGCTGTGACCCGACGTGATCACACGTTCACCCACCTGGACACCGGTGACGTTGACCCAACCGCCGCTTTCGGCGCCGAGCTGCACGTCGCGGGCTTCTACCCGACCGTCAGGAGCGGCCACAAACACCATGTTCCTGCCGTCACGGCGCACAATGGCTTCGCTGGGCACGGCAGGACCCGGCGGTGCCGTCTGCACTTCAACCCAAACCGTCGCAGCCATGCCCGGGCGCAAACGGTTTTCGGGATTGGAAAGAGCGATGCGGACCGGGAAGAGGCCGGAGGTCGGGTCCGCTGCCGGCGCGACCGAGCGGACGGTCCCTTGGAGCGTTTCACCCGGAAAGGCGTCGACGGTCACGGTGACGGATGCGCCGGGGCGGAACGCGTCGACCCAGCGGTCCGACACACTGACGCCGAGAATCACTTCTTGCAGCTGCACGAGGGTGACGATCGGGCTGCCCGGTCCGATGGTTTCCCCGACGTCGGTATGGCGGTAGGCGACGACGCCGTCAAACGGCGCAGTCAAGGTGGCATCGTCCAAGCGTTTTTGCACCATTTCGACGCCGACCCGGGCTTGCTCAACCTGAGCTTCGGCGGCGCGAATTTCTTCCGGGCGGGCGCCGCGGCGCGTCTGCGCTAAGATTTGCTCAGCCGCATCGAGCTGGGCGCGGGCGACTTCGTATTGCGTTTGAGCGCCGTTGAATGCTTCACGGGAAATCACGCCCTGCTCATACAAGGTTTGGGCGCGTACAAACGTTTCTTCGGCTTGTTGGAAGGCGGACGCAGCCTGGTTGTAGTTGGCTTCGGCTTGGCGAATTTCTTCTTCGGAAGCGCCCGTGCGCAAGGCGTCCAAATAGGCTTCGGCTTGGGCGAGTGCCGCTTCGCGTTCACGCAGGTTGAGCAGCAGCTCTTCGACATCGAGCTGCGCAACGACGTCACCTTCCGTCACCTCGATGCCGACTTCCTCGACCATGCTTTCGATACGTCCGCCGATTTGCGCCACCAGCGTGACTTGGCGCAGCGGGGTGATGGTGCCCGAAAAACGCTGGCTTTGGACCGCCTGGCGTTCTTCCACCCGCGCGGTCGTTACAAGAACGGCGGCAGCCGCCGGATCGGTTTGCTGTCCGGATGGTCCTGCCGGCGCATTCATGGTACGTCCGGCCCACCACCAGACCGCACCGGCCGTGATGACAACGAGCGCTACCATGGTGAGGGGAATCAGAAGCGTCCTTCGCAACGTTAGCCGACATCCTTCCTAAACCAAGTTCAACGTCTGCAGCCGTCTAGGCTTCGGCGGCGTCCTCAGATGCAGATGGATCGAGCAGCCAAACGGCTTCGGCGTGGTCGGGATGAATCAAGCCGTTGAGTTCAAAGCGCGCCAATTGAACGGCCATGGAGGCGAAATCAGGCTTTTCTCGCTCCAGGAGAAAATGCGCCGCCAGCCGTTCCATCATGCCGAGCAGGCATTGGGTGATCAGCGCGGCATCGATGTCGGAACGGTAAAAACCGCGCTCCATACGCAGGCGAATGCCGGTCTCGATTTGCTTGGAAACGTTCGCGTAAAAGTTGGCCAGTTTGGCTTCGATTTCTGGATCTGCACCGCGGACTTCGGTGAGCATCAAACGCGTCAGTGTGCGATTTTCGTGAAAAAGGCGCAGCACCTGTTCATAGATGCGCGGCAGTTGGCGAATGAGCGTGTGGATGTCGTCAACTTGGCGCAGGTCAACGAATTGAATGAGCACGTCGTGAAAAAGGGAGAGCGTTTGATCGACAAGGGCCGAGAAGACTTCTTTTTTGCTGCCGAAATACAGATAGACGGTTCCTTGCGCAATGCCGGCGGCACGAGCGATGTCGGCCACGGTGGTGTCGTGGTAGCCTTGCCGCGAAAAAAGCTCGGCAGCGACGTGTAAGATGTCTTCTCGACGATTGACGGCCAATGGATCAGTACCTCCCTGCTTTTTTACCGGTGACGACTGACTGAACGCTCATTCATTTTCAGCCTTAGTCTATGGCACCCAGTTTTGGTCGTCAAGTGGCAGCTGGCGGCAATCTGAAAAAATATATGCCGCGGGTTGCCCGCGGCATGTCCGCTGCTTTAGCGCCTTGGCGTTTTTATGTGATGCAGCTTCCGCTAACGAGCTCGCCGCCTCGGCTGCAGCAAGATGTCGTTCAACTCGCCGTCGTAGCCGAGCGTCTCACGGATGAAGCGCAAATGCAGAGCGAATTCGCCCACCTGGAAGCGCTGGTGCGCGTCGCCGCCAAACGTCAATTTGACGCCGGCTTCAAGGCAGCGGCGGAAAAACTCGGCTTCCGGCCGGTTTTTGTGGAAGTTGATTTCCGCGGCGACGTTGTTTTCCTTCAGCAGCTTGATCACCGGATCGTACAGCGATTCGGGCGCTTCGAAACCGGCCCATTGGAAGATGCGGAACGGATGCGCCAACACATCGATGCCGCTGGGGACAAAGCGTTCCATCACGTACATAAACTCTTCTTGGATGCGGTTGTAGCTGAAGGGGGTGTTCGACGCCTTCGCACGGACCGTTTCAGGCAGAAAATGAATGGCACCGACCAAAATGTCGGCCCGTTCGCGGTCTTCCGCCGCCAGCACCGGATTGCCGTTGAAGTCGGCATCGACCTCAAAACCGACGAGCCGATTCGGCTGGCGACGTACGAGATCGGCCGCTTGCCAGTAGGCCGTTAGGCGCGAGTCGGCCGGGTCGGCGTTGGCCATGCCGCGTTCGGCGAATGCGCCCTCCCAAAACGCAGGGCGATCGAAATACAGCTGCCCGGTATGTTCGGTGAAGGCAATGCCGGTGAGTCCCATCAGATCGGCGAACTCCGACGAAGACGGCATCCCGACGTCCCGGCCGCAGTAGGCGAATTCCGTATGCGAATGGCAGTCGAACAAGCCCAATTCACGGGGCATTTGGAGCGGCTCGGTTTCAATGGCCACTTCGCCCTGTGCGCCGATGTGCACCACCGTCACCGGAAACGGTTCCTTGCACATCGCCGCTGCGACGTAGCACGCCGTGCCGCCGTGGTAAACGAGTGGTGTTCCTTGATGCTCGTGGGCGCTGATGGCCAACGTGATGCGGTTGGCGTCCATCGCCTCGAGAATGGCTTCCGCGTTGTGATAGTTGAAGCGCGAGTTGGTTTTTCCCGGCGGAACGACCGGCACGTGCTGCAAAGCGACGATGGGGCCGGAATGCCCGTTGCGGGCGGTGGTCAGCCGGGCTATGTCCGCTTCAGCACGGACCGCGTTGAAGTCGTCCGTGAACGGGTCGATGAACGGTACGAAACGAACCGGTCCAATATCGACAACGGGCTCCGGAACATCAAAAATTTGGAAAAACAGCTCCGGCTCAGGATCGTGATTGCCCGGAATGACGATATAGGGAGCTTCCAGATCCTGCAAAATGTCTTTCATCCGTTGGAGCCGCTCGCGTGCATCGGACGCGTCGGTCGGTTTGTCGATCAGATCGCCCAGCACTACGACGGCGTCCGGTTGGATGACGCGGTTGATGCGGTAGACGGCGCGCTGCAAGAGCACGTCGCCCCAGTCACCCCGCTTGTCGGGGTCGTCGGACGTAAACGCATAGTGGATATCGTTAATTACGGCGAATTTGAACAAAGGCGTACGGCCTCCCTGCATGGAACAACCGGTGCCCGGACCGATGCGGAATTCGGCTATCGGTCGGGCGGCCGGATGCGGTTGAGATGCATTGGTTACGCACCTTGTGAGAAGCGGGCAACGTCGAAGAGGCTGGTGTCGACCGGAGACGGCATGCCGCGAATCCAGTCGGCGATGATGCGGCCGGCAAACGGTGCGGTCTGCTGGCCGATCGCGCCGAGCCCGGTGATGAGCCACAAACCTTCGATGTGCGGCACAGGTCCGATGAGCGGCCGTCCGTCAGGCGTCATGGGACGCAGGCCGACGCGCATTTCGATGACCTCGGCATCCGCCAGGCCGGGCGCCGTTTCAAACAGCTGCTGGAACACTTGGTGCATGCCGGCGGCGGTGATGCGTGCATCGAATCCGGCGTCGGGCTCACGTGTGCCGCCGACCACCAAACGCCCGCGCGCCCAAGGGATGATGTAGTTGCCTCGGACGGGCGTCAACATGGGCCATTGCGACGTTTCGCCTTCTTGCCCTATGTAGCGCAGGTGGACGACTTGGCCGCGCATCGGCTGAATAGGAATGCGCAGCTGGATTTGCTTGGCGAACCGTTCGGACCACGCACCTGCGGCAATGACGACGTGATCGGCGTAATAAGGTTCGTCGTTGATGATGACGCCTCGAGCCCGCCCGCCTTCGATGATGATGCGGTCAACCGAACGGCGCAGCAGCTTCAGCCCGTTGCGCTCGCCCGCTTTTTGCAATGCTTGCGAAAAGCGGTGGCTGTCGACCCGGGCCGCCTCTTTTTGGTACAGCGCGGCGGCGACGGGGCCGAGCGGCGGGAACATTTTGCGGGCGTCTTCGGGAGCGATGTCCGTCAGGCGATCGGCGAAGCCAAACGGTTGCAGCCGCTCCAGCAGTTTGGCCCGTGTTTCTTCAAACAAGGGCATGTCGGCTTCGGTGGCTGTAAGCAGCAGGCTGGTTCGGGTATAGCCGGTTTCGACGATGCCGTCGCCATGCAGCGACTCGACCAGCGACGTATAATGTGCAGCACATTTGAACGCAAAGGGGAGCATTTCAGTATCCAACGCGCCGGTAGTTTCGGGCGACAAAATGCCGGCACCGGCGAAGGTTGATTGGCCTTGGTCCCCCCGGTCGACTAGCAAAGCCCGGCCGCCTTCGCGCACAAGATGATACGCTGTGGCCGAACCTGCCAGGCCACCGCCGATTACAATAGCATCGAAATTCACGAAAACCTCCCCTTCCACGTGAATAATACGAGAAAATGCGGCAAGGATCCTCTAATCTTTGCCACAACAAACGACCGTCATTAAACGGCCCTGCATATTAGTCAATTCCGTGCTGCGATCGGATGTGCAAATGAGCTGACGTATGGATTCCGGCTCAGTCCGGTACGCCTACGCCGAACCATGCTTGTGTCGCTGCAAATTTTTCGAAGAAGTACGAGTTGAAAACGATTCCGATGGTAATCGCAATCATCACAAGCCCGATGGCAATGGCCAATCGGCGTGTCAGCGATTGGCTGCCGGAGCCGCGCCAGGCGACCGGCAAAATGACGATGCTGCTCGCTACGCTGGCGATGACCACCGCAGTGCCTGCCATGGCGCCGGTAATTTGGCCGGAGTCGAACATGGTTGCGGCCGTTGCAGCCGTTGAGGCGCTGGAAACAATGCCGCCCAAAAACGCTACAATATAGAACCCGACGTCGCCGAGCAATTGCTGCGCGATGGTCGCCAACACGGTAATGGCAGCTAGCATGGCACCGAACTGCAGCGCTGACCGGAGCGAAAACGGCGATTCCAACGAAACGAGCGGCGTGTCGGACTTCAACACCACTTTGGCTTTTCGCAAGGCCAGCAGCAAGACGACCAAGAGCATCAGCGAAATGGGAACCAGACTCGCCGGCAGTGCTTGCGGTGCGAAGATGGCCAGCACCAGGACGTTCCGCAAGAATGAAGCCACTTTCGCCCACAAAATGCCGCGGAAGACGAGCTCTTCGGTGCCTTCATCGCTGCCGCGAGCCTTTTGCGACAGTTCGACGGACGCAGCCGTGGAGTTCACCAATCCGCCCAAAAATCCGGTGTACAAAATGCCTTTGCCGCCGTACCGCCGCAGCAAAATGTAGTTGATGAACCCGATTGCGCTGATGAGAACAACCGTCAGCCAGATGCTGTACGGATCGAAGAGTCCCCACGGGTCAATAGTCCCTCGGGGCAAAACCGGCAAAATGACAAAGGTGAGCAGGCCGAGCGTAATGGCGGCGTGCAGTTCGCTGCGCTTCAGGTGCTGGCTGAACAGCACCATTTCTTCTTTCCAGCTGAGCAGCAGCATGACGAAAATCACGACGGCTACCGAAATGAGCAAGTGTCCCGCCGCGGTCATCATGCCGACGAGCGTGATGAGAAACAGCGCAACGGAAGTGGTCGTTTCGGCAACAAGCGAGCGTCGAATCGCCCACACATTGAACGTGACGATGAGGACGCTGACAAAAACGAGCGAAGCCAACGCAAACGTCAGGCCCATCTTCCACGACACAAAACCAACCAACGCAGCCATGGAAAAGGTGCGCATGCCCGCGGCTTTGCCGGATCGTTCCCGCTCCAAGCCGACGAGCAGGCCAAGGCCCATCGCAATGGCTAAATGCGTCAGCTCGACAGCATCTTGTTCGAACAAATCCGCGTCCTCCTTTCCAACATTTCGTCAGTTGTCGTCAGTTTGAACCGAGCAAGTGGCGGATCGAAGGGAGCACCCAGTCCGGGCGCCACTCGTCCGGAACGTGCTTCGGCAGTGGGTTCCCCGTCTGTACCCAAATGGTTGTCACGCCCAGGCGGTTCCCCGCAGCGATGTCGGTCTCAACGGTGTCGCCGATCATGACGCATTGCTCGGGTTTCAATTCACCGTGTTCAAGCGCCATTTCGAGCATGGTGGTGCTCGGCTTGCCGATCATGATGTCGGGCGGGCCGACCATGGCCTCGATAGCGGAAACGACCGCACCAAGCCCCGGACGCGGACCGTCCGGGCTGGGGTAGGTAGGGTCGCGATTCGCAGCGACAAACTTCGCCCCGCCCCGAATCGACCGCAGCGCGCACGTCAGCTCGACATATGAAAGGCTCTCGACGTGAGCGACGATGAAGTAGTCGACCGGTTCCGGGTTGGTTGTGTCCGCCGGCCGGGCATCGATGTTGACTTCGCGCAGCTCATCCCACATGCCGTGCTGGCCGAGCACGTAGGCCGAAGCCCCCGGAGACCGCTCGGCAATCAAGCGTGCCGTTGCCCGGGTTGTAACGAGCACTTCCTCGGGCTCCACATCGAAGCCGAGCTGCCGCAGTTTGTTCACGCAGTCGGCACGGGAATGCCGAGAGGTGTTCGAAACAAAATAGACCCGCTTTCCCAGCCGCTTCAACGCAGCTACGGTTTCACGGGCGCCGGGAATGACTTCGTCTTCTAAGTAGATTACGCCGTCTAAGTCTAACAAGTACCCATCGAAATGGTCGAACATCCATTGCATCCTTTCCGTGGACAAGCGTTCCAGCTCGGATTTCCATTGTACCATAAGGGGCAGGCGGAGCAGGTGGCAGAACGCAGGAATGCACTGGGATCGTTGCGAATGTTTCCTAAAACTTCGTGCCCTGTGCAAAATTTGGGGAGGCGCATTTGCATGCTCACAAAAGTGCTTCGCCATTTGCAGTATATAATGTTCGTTTTGGCACTTGCGGCGATGCCGACCGCTGCGCAAGAAGCGCTCCACATTCCGCTGCCGCAGCGGGTGGCCACCGAGCATCGGCTCATCCTCGAAGGAACACTGGAGCTGGAAGGCGGGCCGATGCCCGAAATCGGCTTGTTCTATCGGGAAGCGCTCATCCGAGTGGTATGGGGAGAGCTGGACCGCGGCATATTGCCGTTTCGAGTGCGGTTCGAAATGCAGGATGATCGCATGGAAACCACCATCCCCGGAGCGAGCATGACGCCGTTCCCCGAAACGGTGCGCGGCATTGTGCGTGTTGAACCCGGCCAGTCGGTTCAAGTTGAAATCATCGACGTTTTGCCGTTGGATCAACGGAGTCTCGTTGAAGACGTGATCCAGGCTTTCATTGTCCCGCAGCCGGCAGCTGCCGTTGAAGCGGGCGACACGTGGATGACTGAGGACGAAATCAACGCCAACTTGACCTTCAGTGCCGGAGTGTGGTTTCCGGTGGAAGACCGCCATACACTCGTCGCCGTACAGAATGAAGTCGCACGCATCGAAACGGCCCGTGACGGCAGCGCAGCGTTCGGCGAAGGAGCGGCCTCACCTCCGGGTGAACGGCTGCATTATAGGGCTGCATCAACCGTTCGAGCTGCACGCGAAATCGACCTCGCAACCGGCGTCACGCTTTCTTTTACGATGGACGATCAGCTCGAGGAGCGGGTGGCGTCCTATGAGCGTTCCACCACGGCACCGGACATTTTGTTTGCGGCGTCCATGCGTGTAAAGCTGCGCATGGAAGTCGGCAGCATGGCAGCAATCGACGACAGCGCCGAACTCCCCAAACGCCCCTTGCAAATCGTGATGGCTCCGTGGATTTCGTCGGATCCGCCCGCCTACACGGCCAAAGTCATGCTCGAAGAGTACTTCGACGAGGAAGTCGTGGTGTGGGTTGCACCGATCGAAACAGCATGGGAGCTTGTAGCCAAGGGAGAAGTCGACCTGTTCTTTGACGCCTGGCTGCCGAACCTTCACGCCGAAGAAATCTTGCGCTACGCCGATCAAATCGAAGTCCTCGGAACCGCCATCGTCGAAATGCTCGAGCTCGGTTGGGCTGTTCCTGCCTATGTGCCCATCGACTCGGTAATTGAATTGAATGATCACGTCGAGGCGTTTGGCGGGCGCATTATCGGGCTCGACCCCGACTCCGGTATGATGAAGCGTTCCGCCGAAGTCATCGAGACGTACGGGCTCAACTATGAACTCGTGCCCGGCAGCGAGCTCGATTTGCTCACAGCCATCAATGAGGCCGTTCAAAAAGGAGAATGGATCGTCTTCTTAGCCTATCGCCCGCATTACAAGTTCGTCCAATATGATTTGAAGATGCTCGAAGATCCCGCAGGCCACTGGCCGTTCGACGATATCGTGCCGGTGGCTCGTAGGGGCTTCCAGGAAGACTACCCGGAAATTGCCGCCTTTCTCGGGCAGTGGGAGCTCTCGCTGCGCGACTATGAGCTGCTGATTCACCAAATCGAAGTGTTGGGCCGTCATCCCGCACTGGCGGCAAGAGATTGGCTCAACGCACGCCGTGACTTGGTGGAAAGCTGGCTGTCGACAGAGTAGCGGACGAGCAGCAAGTAGGGGAGGCCACCGACATGATCGCTGGGGCCTCCCCTTGTCTTGTTGGGTGGTGAAGCGACTGGATCTTTAGGAACGAACGGTTGTGGTCTTGGCGGCCGGCTCTTTGGCCGTAGAAATGCCGGCGAGCCTGTAAAGCGCACAATGGCCGATGAGGCCCGTGAGAGCGATGATGCCGCCAACTGCACCGACGACGGCGGTTACCCAAGGCTCCCATGTTGACAGGGCAGGCCATACAACGAGAGCCACGCCAACGATGAACCGAATGATGCGGTCGATGGTACCGGCATTGGCCGGCAGTTGTGCACGTGCCATGAGGCACTCCCTCCTTTGGCAGATTCCCTCTGGCTCGGAAATCGGGTTCGTCTCCCATTCTTTATGCGGACATAGGCTCGTTCATTCCGAATAGCACAGAAGCCCCGCTTTCGAATGATCCGAAGTGGGGCTTCACGAGTGAGCAAGGGAGGGTGCTTGGAGCCGACAGCTTAAGCGTTCATACTTGCTGCAGTCTGCCCACACTGCTTGCGCAACGACCCTTCAGTGCCTCAGTGCGGCTGTGCTCAGTTTGTTCCGTTGTGCTGCGTGGCTTGCGCTGCTTAGGATTATTCCGCTTGCTTGACGAACTCGGCGGAGATGGTAATCTTCACCTCTTCGCCGACGAGCACGCCGCCGGTTTCCAAAGCTGCATTCCAGGTGAGGCCGTAGTCTTTGCGATTCAGCTTGCCCGTTGCCTCGAAGCCGGCACGAGTGTTGCCCCACGGATCCGGACCGACTCCCATAAATTCAGCTTCCAAGGTGATCGGACGAGTAGTTCCGCGAATGGTCAAGTCGCCTTCAATGTTGTAAGTATTTTCGCCGGTACGCGTGATGTTGCGGCTTTCAAACGTCATCTTCGGGAAGTTCTCTGCATCGAAAAAGTCGGCCGAGCGAAGATGCTGGTCGCGATCTGCGTTGCGGGTGTCAATGGTGTCGATGTCGACGCTGATGCTGATTTTGGCGTTGGTCAGATCGTTCGGATCACCGACCAGCGTTCCGGAAACTCCGCTGAAATTCCCCTTGACGGTTGCAAGCATCATGTGCCGAACCGCAAATTCAACCAGTGTGTGCGACGGATCAATGTTCCAAGTTTCTGCCACGGATCATCCTGCCTCCAATTATCGAATGGTTGCCTAAGTTGACGGGCTCGCCGCTAGGGTCTATCCCCGTGCACCCCATCTGTTAGGCTGATCCAAAGACATTGTGCCCAATCGACTTGGAAGAAGTACCCCAGTGTGAATCACCAGTCATGGGCGTTAAAACTTTGACATTGAATGTCTTGGCTTTAAGATAATATACCGCGTTCTGGTAAAGATGTCAACATGATGATGAATGAGCACGCCAGTCGGCATAGCTATGAACCGAAGGATTTGCATTCCTTGCAGGGGAAATATTTTTCCCATCAACGATGATGGAGGTGTTTGCATTGGGCATTTTGAGTGGATTGTTGGGCATGGCGTCCAAGGCGGATCTTGAAAAAGTTGAAGCCGAACTGGAACGCATTTTGGCCAGCGACGAGCGCGTGGAAAAAGCCTATCAGCATATCCGCGACTATTTCGTCTTCACGAACAAACGTCTCATTTTGGTGGACAAACAAGGTGTCACCGGCAAAAAGGTGGAGTATCACTCGATCCCTTATCGCAGCATCGAGCATTTCAGCGTCGAAACGGCCGGTCGGTTCGATTTGGACGCCGAGTTGAAAATATGGGTCCGAGGCATGGCTGCGCCGATTCAAAAAGAGTTCCGCAAGGACGCCCATATATACGAAGTGCAAAAGGCGTTGGCTGAGTACGCTTTGTGACGGAGTTGGCTGAGGAAACCGCTGATGCGGCAAAGCGCTGCGTTTGGATCGGAGGTTTGGCTGCTGGCGAACCGGATATCACGCCTGTGGCAAATTGATTGCATCCGCGGCATCGCCGTTGTGTTGATGGTGTTCTACCACTTTATGTGGGACGTGCACTATTTTGGGCTGTATGCGGTGGATGTAGCCGTGGGAGCGTGGCATTGGTTTTCTCGTGTCATCGCGGTAACGTTCATGCTGCTGGTGGGAGTGTCGTTGGTGTTGTCGGCTCAGCGGCGATCACCGGCGGCTCGCGACCGACGCTGGCTCGAGCGGGCAGTCAAGCTGTACGGTTGGGCGCTGGTCATCACTGCGGTGACGTGGTATTTCGTCGGCGATGAGTTCGTGCTGTTCGGCATTTTGCATCTGATCGCAACCGCACTGCTGCTTGCGCCGCTGTTGTGGCGGATTCGCCCACTCGTGCCGTGGCTGGGCGTGTTGTGCATCGGCCTCGGCCTTTTTCTGACAACACGCCCGGTCGCCAAAGACAGCTATTGGCTCATTCCGCTCGGCCTGAGCTCACCTCGTTACGCGACAGTCGATTATTATCCGCTCTTTCCGTGGCTCGGCGTCATCATGCTCGGGATGGCGATAGGGCCCTGGATCGCTGATCGCCTGCAGCGTGCAGGCGCCGCCTCTTCCGCACCGCCGCAGGTGCTCGTGCCGCTTGTTTGGGCCGGCCGTCATTCACTCGCCATTTACATCGCCCACCAGCCCTTGCTGCTGACAGGCTTTTGGCTGCTCGGCTATACCATGTGGTAAGGCGGCGCATGCTGCAGCCTCGAATGGCTTGACGTCTTCGGAACGCGCTGGCGCCGAGGCGCCGCAGCCCTCCTCTTGAGCCCCCGGCTACCGCACAAAATCCGGCCACTCCGCAATCGGATCCGTCGAGCGCACAATGTGCATGCCTGCAGCGGCAAAGCGCTCAAACGCCTCGTCGGCCACTTCGGTGAAGTCCACTACGCCGGGAATGATCACTGGCGACGTGCAGTCTTCCAGCAGATACACCTTCCGGGCCAAACTCGGGTCTTGCGCTTTGATTTCGTCGTAAAGATCGTCGACGGTCCAGGCGACACAGTGGCTTTTGGCTTGTCCGGCGATAATGATGCGATCGAAAGACAGCAGCTTCTGGAGAAATGCGGAGTTGCGCTCGGCAATGGTTTCACCGGTGGCCGATGTCATGACCTCGGGGCGGATGGCCGAGTAGTATTCCGTCAGCGGATGGTCACCTTTGAGCAAAAACTCCATTTGGCTTTGACGGGCGACGTTGTGGAAGAAGCATGCCTCTTCAACGGCTGATACAAGGGCATGGCCGATGCCGCCGAGCATGGAGTGGTACGGCCAGACGGTCAAGTCGTACCGGCCGCCGTCCGACAAACAACGGGCGTAGTGGATGAGGTGCTGTTGCAGCGCTTCGACGTCGCCGTCGGTAACACTGTGGGCCACGGCCGGATTGGCCTTCCATTTGCCGGATTCAAGGTCTTCCAAGGTTATTTGCGATCCCGGGGCGGGATGGTTGCCGTTCTCGTCGATGAAGAAAATCGGGTGGAAAATTTGCATGGTGCCGTGTGTGTCCAGCGTCGCCACGATGTGGGTAATGTGGCCGAGATGGCGGTAAATGAATTCACAAATGCGCCGGCTGTCGTCGATGGCGCTGTCGCCGACATACAGTTCAAAGTCGGGCGTGCAGAACGTGTTTTGCATGTCAATGAGCAAGAGGCACACCCGCAGATCGTCTTCGGCGGCCGGCTTGATCCCATGCTGGTTGGCCCAAGCGGTTGCTTTAGCGGCCAGGTCGTTGTACGGAACACGCCACACTTGGCTGACGCGGTCAGGGTCGTAATGCGGTGGTATCGGCAGCGGTGTGAATGCGTTTGCAGCGGACATGTGGTTGAACCTCCTTGGAGCCGTGACAGGGGGCGGATTGACACGAACCTACGGCGGCTTCACGGCGATTTCACGATTTCACGGTTTCAGCCTCAAGGACAAGGCCTATCTGGCTTCGATTATCGTATGCGGCCGGGTTGCACCCCATCCTTGATGATCATGATACTCCACTTCTTTCCGCCAGCGCTGCTTTCCTGTATGGTCATCGGTTTAGTGAGGAGAGCCGGTAGGGGGGATCCGGTGGCGGGAGTGAGCGTGGGGAGCGATGAGGGGGTTAGGGGGAATTGTTAACGAGGGGATTATATTACGTCCAAGGCGCTGTGCTGTTGGGTTTACATCATGTACATGTCCCCTGGTTGGCGGTTTACATCATGTTCATGCTCATGCTTTTGGGGGTGTTTACATTGTGTTTAGCGTTCCAAGTGCTCGAGGTTCGTGAGGTCTACAGCAAGTACGCGTTTACAGCACGCTCAGAACACGCCAGGTGCTGTTTACAGACTACCCGGCATGCCCTCGGCCCAAATCTGGGCGATGAACCGCTGTAGTTGCCTCATTTTTAGACCTTCGGTTGGCCTTGATGACCCAGATTTAGGCTGTCGAGCGCTGCTAGAGAAGTTTACAGCACGTTCTGAACGCTCCGGGTGCTGTTTACAGAACGCTCAGCGTATCCATGGCCTAAATCTGGGCGATGAATCGATGTGGTTGACCCACTTTTAGACCTTCGGTTGGCTTTGATGACCCAGATTTAGGCTGTCGGCCACAGCTGTGCAGTTTACAGTACGCACGCGTTCCCAGCACGCGTTCTGAGCACGCGCGCGCCGGCTCCACGTTGTTTACATAATGCTCAGCCCAAACGATATGCTCTCCGCTGCCGACTCTCACTTCATGCCTACAACACTCGCATGTGGGGCGGATGCGGATGATTTCCTTATCCTGTGTCAGGGTTTCGAGGGTGCCGATGCCTTCCAAAGCATTGCAGCAGAGGTAGGGACATCCTTCCCATGTACGAGTAGGTCATTTGTCGAACATTTACCTGCGAATTGTGGCAAACGGCCTCGCAACATTTGGGACATCGAGCCATATCGAGCTTGTTCGATACGTGTGAAAATAGAATCAGGCCAAGGATGGGCCGTGTGCAATTGCAGCGTTTCGGCTTTACAAGCGGGTTTACGTCTGGTAGACCTTCACCTTCGGCGTGGTGGCCTCCGTGCATTAGTCCCTCAGCACGGGGCCTCCCGCCTCCCTGTGCATTTACATCATGCAGGACACGCAGCACCGTCATGGGGGAGACGCGGCAGTATACACAGCACCGTCGTTCCGCACGGTTCATACATAGAGAGGAGAATGCGCCGTGGGCCGATTCCGCCAGAAGTTCATATGGCTGTCCTTGGGCATCGTGATCATTGCAGCTGCAGTGATTGCGATAGGCGGAATCGATTGGGGGGAACCCTCTATCGACGTTGCTATTGCGGCGCCGGGCGAAGTCATCGTTGAAATGCGGCGCATGCGGTTTGTCCCAGAAGAAATTCGCATTGCACCGGGGACGACGGTTGTGTTCGTGAATGTCGATCCAATGGAACATAACGTCGTACAGACGACCGTGGCAGGGCTGGCGGCACGGGAGCCGGAAGGTTTCCGCTCACCGTCGCTCCGCCCCAGAGAAACATTCCGCTACACGTTCACCGAAGAAGGCATTTTCCCGATTCTTTGCGATATCGGCGGACACCATTTGGCGGGCATGGTGGGCAACGTCATCGTCACTGCCGACGTGGAACAACAAGCCGAGCATGCAGATTCCCACGTTTAAGCATAAGCCGACGGAAAATCGGCGATCGATGGGACAACGGCGGAACATTTGATGGAAGATCATCAATGAAGGATCAGCGTAAAGCGGTGTCGCACCCAGCGGCACCGCTTTGCTTTTTTTGATGATTCACCTCAGGAGACCATCCGCATGTGGACCGGCTGCTCTGAA
>CALKAQ010000023.1 GCA_937983075.1 uncultured bacterium
TTTTAGAATCCATCTCTTGGTTATTATACGGCACTGATACCCTTGGAAGCAAGCTAGATCCCACACCGATTGGATATGACTACGATGAAGTGAACGCGGATCTGCTACTAAACGTTGATGACAAAGACGTTCTACTCGGTCGTGGATTGGTGAAGGGAAAGGCAAAGTACTACATCAATGAAGTACCAAGCAAGGCCACGGAATTCAACGAGCTGGTGGCATCGCTGTTCGACAAAGAATTGTTCTTATCGCTATTCAATCCTTCCTATTTCTTCACGCTCCATTGGGAAAAGCAGCGGGCCATGCTCCTGCAGTATGTCCCAGCTCCTATAAACAAAGAGGTACTCGCGGCACTCCCGGGCCCGCAATCGGACAAGCTGGGGGAACTGCTGAAAAAGAACAGTTTGGAAGATTTGGATAAAATTCACCGCGAGAACAAAAACAAGATGGACAAAGCGCACATAGCCGCACAGAGCCGAACCAAGACGTTGCAGGAACAGTTGCAGAATTCACCGTGGCAAAATAAAGAAATCGACATCGCATCGGCGCAAGCAGACATCGAAAAGTTAAATGCAGAAATAAATGAAGTTCAGAAAAAAGTAGCATCGGCAGACGAGAACAACCGGAAGATCAATGATCTGCAAGCGCGGATTAAATCACTTTTAGAACAGCGTGACCGCATGAAACAGCGATTTCCAGCACTGCGCGATGAGCCGATTGAAGACACTTGCCGAGTGTGCAAACAACCGTTGCAGGGCGAATCTATCAAGGCAGCCGAAGCAGACAAACAAAAACGAATTTCCGACTTTAAAAAAGAGTACGACGACATCGTGACGCTTCGAAAAGAGTTGGAGTCCGAACTCGCCGAGCTTGAATTCATCGACATATCAGAACAACTCGACAAGCTCAAAACATACGAACAGGCCAGACAAGCGCTTGTAGATGCAATCCGCGAAAAAGAACAACGCGAGAAGCTTGAACAAGAAATTGAAAAAGCCAAGGCAGACGAACAGGTCATGCTGGAGAGTCTTCGGGAATCAACTTTCATCCTAGATGCAATCAAGGCATTCCGGGCCAAGAAGGCGGAGCTCCAAGCGGCCAAGGTGCAATCGTTATTTGAAACTTTATCTATTCGTCTATTCGACGAATTGAAGAATGGCGAGATAAAACCATCCTTTGAAATCGAATATGACGGCCGTCCTTATTCCAAGCTGTCTCTATCAGAAGGCATTCGAGCTGGCTTGGAACTCAGGGACGTACTGAGAGATCAATCGGGAGTGACTGCTCCATGCTTTATAGATAACAGCGAATCTATCACGCATTTCAAACGGCCAAACGGTCAGTTGATAGTTTCGCGGGTGGTAGCCGAACAGGAATTACAAATTAAGAGGGAGGATGCCAAGTGAGCTTATTTGACGATGAGAGATGGGAAAAGGAAGAGCGGCTGGCAAAGAAAATGTTCAAATGGGCATGGATCGCATGGGCGGTAGCAGTGCTTTTAGGTCTTACATTTTGGGGTGGCGTGATTTATATAGCCATCCACTTTATCAAAAAATTCTGGTAGAGGAGAACAATGCGTACAAAAGAAAGCACAAGGAGGCAAATTCTAATGAGCAAATCTACAGCAGTTACAACGGTCAATACTGAGTCAGTAGTCGGAAACTTTACGCAGAAAGAGTTGGACACACTCAAAGCCACAATCGCACGAGGGACAACAAATGAACAATTCGCTCTGTTCGTCCAAACGTGCGTAAATAGCGGCTTGAATCCATTCCTGAACCATGTGCATTGCATCGTTTACCAAGGAAAAGACGGCCCAACGATGAGCATTCAGATCGCTGTGGAAGGCATCCTGTACCTTGCTCGGAAGACTGAGGGATACAAGGGGGTTGAGGCTCAGCTTGTCCATGAGAATGATGAGTTTAGCTACGACGCAACAAATAAACAGATCAAACATGAGGTAGGATTCCCACGCGGGAAGGTGATCGGCGGGTATGCGATCGCCAAACGCGAGGGGTTCGATGACGTTGTGGTACTGATGGAAGTCGACGAAGTAGAGCATATGAAAAAAGGCCGGAATGGTCACATGTGGCGTGAATGGTTCAACGATATGTTCAAAAAACACATCATCAAGCGCGCTGCCAAGCTACAATATGGCATCGAGGTTGCTGAGGATGAGCCGGTGAAGGGTGGATCGATCGACAATATTCCTGAATACCGACCAGAGCCAAAAAACATCACACCTAAGGTAGAGCAGATAGAGACGCAACCTGACCCAGATACAGAAGAAAATGAGGATAAGGAAAAAGAAAAGCAGCTCAAAGCGGAGATAAAATCCAAATTCAAACAGCTTGGCATCACGAACGCAGAAGGGCGTGCTGAATTCTTTGAAGAGCATGGGATCGCGTTCGAGAATCCTAAAAAGCCAACTATGTCGGAGATAACCGGATTGATCAGGGTATTGAACATGGTCATTGCTCAGCAGTCCGATGCCGATGAGTTACCGGAGTGATCTTTAATGAAAAATGACTATGAGATACGTGGAAATG
>CALKAQ010000024.1 GCA_937983075.1 uncultured bacterium
GCCGCATCAGCCGGTCCAGGGCCATGACCAAGGCGACAATGCCGTCAATTTTGCCCTGCGATGTGGCCTTGTCCGGCTTAAGGTTGCCGGCAGGGTCCATTTTCACTGAAACGTTCCCCGCCATCCAGCTAAGCACTGGATTATTCCCGTGTCGGATCGCCTTACGCAAAAGGCGCCGTTCAAACTCCTTCATCGGCGCCGCCATCGACATGAACCCTTGCCCCATGCCTACCACTTGAAGCCCTTCTTCGGCAAGCTCCGTGGCGAGCTGGTGGGCTTGAAACAGCCGGTCAACGTTAAGATCAACCAGCTGATACGTTTGAGCGTCCTTGAGGATCTGGGTTTTTACAAAACTGTAATCGACCGCATTTCCCGGCGTCGGTGTCAAGAACCCCTGCCTAGCCCACGTCCGATAATGCTCTCGATAGCGGTTCTGCGGATCGTGTAGCCGGGCTTCGGGCACCCAAAACCGGGCGATGACGTCAACAGTCTCCCCGTCCTCCCATGGGAACACCATCACCCATGCAGTGATATCGGTCGTGCTCGACAAGTCAAGGCCGCCGTAGCAGACGGCGCCTTTTAGCTGCTCTTCAAGCTCTTTAGCTGGCACAACTCCGGCATTTTCGGCCCACAGATCGGGATCGATCCAGCGAGTTGCCTGCTGGGTCCAAACGTTGAGCCGCTTGGTCAGGAAATTGTTCAACGCCGTGGGAACTGTTTTCGCTTTCAAAGCCAACCTGCGCATGTCGTCCAGTTTAACACTGAGACCCAAGTTAGGGTTGGCTTTTACCCAAACCGCTTCATCAAATGGATCATCGCCCTCATCGATAGTGGCTATATACGCAAACCACGTATCGTCTTGGATGGCACCTTCGAGCACCTGCACCGAGTAATCCCGCAGCTCATAGCAAATGCCTTCTCGATCAAACCCCGCAGTGGTAATGGCCCAGATGAGCGATTGTCGACGAGCGCCGGTGGCCGTTTCAAGCACATCCCACACCTCACGAGTTCGGTGGGCGTGCAACTCATCGACGATAGCGCAGTGGATGTTAAGGCCGTCAAGGCCGTCGACATCCGCCCCTAGCGGCTCAAACTTGCTATGAGTTTCAAGGATGTGCATGTTACCCCGCCCGCGGAGAACGTTCACGCGCTTTCGCAATGCTGGTGAGCGCTCGACCATGCGGGCAGCTTCGTCCCTAACAATCCGGGCTTGATCCCGCCGAGTCGCTGCGGAATAAACCTCGGCGCCAGGTTCCCCATCAGCGTCCAGCATATAGAGACCGATACCGGCCGCCTCAGTGCTGTTGTGGGTGACAGTCATCCGCTTACCGGCAAGATATAGCTTGTCTTCGGCGTCAACGCTAATACACCGTACCGGGACGCTATCTACCCGCCTAATTGAAACGATACTTTTGTAGTTCATGCGAGGTGCCAGAGCGGGTTTTAAGCGTTGGTGCTTTCGCTGAAGCTTAAAGCACGAGCGCGTTTGGTCCACAAAGAAAAGAACTGAATAGACCGAACCAACTTCACGGCCGTTGCACCGTGCCGTTTTTTCCCGAACGGTGTGTTTGATGCCCAGCGAAGCTAAAAGTTCGCTGAAATCTTCGACAAGCCGGCGATTCGATTGAACAAACTCACACTGCCCCCGCTTCTCCACAAAACCATCTGTGTCCATCAGCCCCCGTAGAAGTTCCATACGTTGCTCGATAGATGATTCAAGATAAATACGAGGGATGTGTTTGTTTCCTATCAAATTGAGTTCACGTAAAGCGTCAAGAATTGGATTCTTTACTCCAGGGACGCGACTGCTTCCGAGATTGAAAATATACGCCCGCTTCAGGGTGTATTCAGAAACACTAAACTCTATCCCGCACGCACGAAGATGCTTCGCAATCTCTTTCGCGTCACGTGCCCCACTTGTAACACGGGTGCAGTCCGAATGCCCGTCCCCTAACCAAACCCCAAGAACATAAGGATGGATTGGGAGCTCCTTTTCTGGGTATTCAACAGCTGAATTCATAGGAACCCGGTACTTATACTCCACACCTCTACCATCAGGTCGCACTCGCACATAGTCGTTAACCATTTCACGAGTCGTAATAGTGAAATGGCCGCCGTTTTCCTTATAGTTTTTACGCACCCGCTTAGGGTTCCTAACCTCTCTATTTGCAAGACGACGGCTATTTTTGGTAACCACAGTCCACAGGTGGTCGCCGTCTGCAATGATGGTCTCTCCATCTTCAAAAGTCACTTCATAGCAGTCATGATTCAAGAAAATCGGCGATGTGGCGACGACACGAACCGGTTTACCATCCCGGCCAAAAACCAAATCACCAGGTGCTATTTCACCCATTCGTTTCCAACCACTCGGCGTTGGAATGGGAGTGTCAAGCGCCAAAGCTTTGCCGTTCTTGCGCGCGACTTCGTTATACGCGGTCCGAAACCGACGCAGCACCTCGCCGGTTTCCGGATCCTCCCGCATCCAGCCAAATACAGACCCGATACGGAACTGCTGCCACGGTTGGAGCTCCACTACCGCTCCCGCCCACTCCCCCTTGGAATGGCGAAGGAAGCGAAAGAAGTCAATCGCATGTTGGGCCGCGTCGGCATCAAAAAAGAGACCACGCTCTTCGCCGGTCTCCAAATCTCTCAAATGCCGTTCACAGGCTAGCCGCACAAGTTGCCCCGCCGCAACCTTCCCGTCAAGAACGTCTCGGGCGTACTGCGTCAC
>CALKAQ010000025.1 GCA_937983075.1 uncultured bacterium
TTCCTTGTCCTTGTGACTGTGGGACAAGAATGCTGTGGGATGGTTACCCAAGCGTGCGTTGTGAAGGGATTTTACTAGCGGCTTACTGGCTGCTCGAAATCGGGCTGAGCGTAATTCATCGAGGTGGATTCGCATTCGATATCACCCTTCTTTTTGATATAAAATAAAATCCAAACATAGATTTGTCAAAAAAGCTTACGAGTGTCAATGGCCACTTGAGAAACCCCGCTTATTGGCCAAGAAGCCTCCGCAGTTTTCGCTACAAAAACTGTCCGCAAGCATACACGCACGTCGCCCGTTCGTGAAGTGAAGTTGCCGCGGTCTAGTAGACAGCCACCAGTTAGACGGCCATGGACGGTCTTACCGGTGGTTTGAAGTGGACCCCAATGTCACGACACAAAATCAGATCCGTTTAAGCTACAATCCCTGCTTTCCGGTCGGTGTATACGGATTGGGGAGGTGTAGTCTTTCAGGTTCTTCGTACTTGAGGGTGCGCCACAACCGCTCTGTGAACACATTGTCGATCGCACGTCCTCTGCCATCCATGCTGATGCGCACGCCGCCTCCTTGCACTAGCCGGATATACGCCGGGCTGCTGAATTGGCTCCCCTGGTCACTGTTGAGGATCTCGGGGCGGGCTTTGACAAACCCGTTTTGAACGGCCGAAAGCACAAACTCTACATCCAGGGGATCACTCAACTCCCAGCTCACCACGTAGCGGGAATGCCAGTCCAGCAAGGCCACCAAGTACAGCCAGCCCCGAGCGAGCCGGATGTAGGTGATATCCGTGCCCCACACCTGGTTGGGCGCGGTGATCACCATCCCCCGCAGCAAGTAGGGATATACCCGGTGCTGCTGGCTGCGTCGACTCAGGTTGGGACCGGGATATACCGCTTCTAAGCCCATCTCCCGCATGTGCCGCTGCACGGCCTTGCGATTGACGACAAATCCCTGGCGGCGCAATGCAGCCGTGATCCGGCGCGAGCCGTAGTACGGGTGTTCTGTGTAGATCTCGTCAATGGCCCGCTTAAGCGCCACCTCCTCCTCTGACGGCGGTTTGGGTTTGTAGTAAAGACCTGAGCGATTGTGACCTAACAGCTCGGCCTGCATTCTGAGCGGAATCTCTCGGCGATCCCAGTCGATCAGCTGCAGACGCTCGTCACGGCTCAAGGTGGAGGCCCTTTTCTTCTTCCCAGCTGGATTCGCGGGCGAAAACTTGTGGAAGTTTCTCCGGCGCCTCCTTGCGCCACCGATGAAGTTGTGTAGGATGGACCCCGTACTCCGACGACAACTCCGATACGCTGCGGGTTTCTTTGAGCAGCTCCAAAACGACCTTTGCCTTGAAACTTGGTGAGTACTGCTTCCGAATCCGTCCCATGCTCTCAAGTGTAGCTTAGAACGTGCCGTTTTCGTGTCCAGTGTTGTGGGTCCATCATAGTTTGAGGGCCACTTCCTTTCGCACTCCACGGGCCTGACATCGCCCAACGCCGAAGGATGGCGTCGCCAGTTCGGTTAAAGGTCTCGATACCAAATGCGTTCAAGCATCGCTATGATGCGTTCGTAAAGGCTATATTGCGCGTCTCGCCATTCGGAGCGCCTCTTGGGAATACTGCGGCCGATGAGAGACTTGTACGCTTCCCCGATTTGCCGACTTTTTCGGCGGGCTTCGGACGGGTTCCCTACGTCCGTGTCGTGTCGGCTGTCTCGACGGAGGTGTTTTAGCTGCCAAAGCGGGGTTAGAGTCTTGTCGTCAGCGAGTGCGAGGAGTCTCTTTGCCTCACCGGATCCTTCGTAAAGCAGGAAATAGAGAAAGTCGGTAATGACGTGGAACGAATCGTGGTCGTTGGCAACGTGACTTGTGATGATGGCGAAGGCGAGCATTCCTTTGTTCGTTGGTTCAAACAAATAGCCACGGCCTTCGCGTTTGGATTCTTGATTTAAGTCGTAAACAAGCTGGACAAGCCGTTGCCCTTGTTCAACGATTTTGGCTGTCATGCTGTCCTCGACAGCCGCTGTCACCTCAGTGTTTGGGTCATCCAGATCGATGGCGTCCTCGATCTCTTCGTCCAAGGTAGTGAAAACATTGATGTCCGGCCTGACTGCCAGCTCCGTGGCGTCGTCAAGCATCGGTGTGAGTGCGCCGAGTTCAAACCCTCTGACGATGGACGGGAGTAATGCTGCTCCGGCATCAAGCAAAGAAAGACGATTCTTGCGACCGATGTCTCCCGACGGTGCCTCGGCAGCGCGTTCGAGATGCGGAAAGGCGAATTTCTGGTAGGCAAGATGGGGTCCCAGGGCGACTCTCGCCAGAGAATCTCCGATTCGGTTGCGTTGCAAGAGCGCTTCAATAGGTGCCAGGGGTTCGACGATTCGTCTCACGATCATGTTCGTGTCGTCGATTCTCGAGCTGACTTGTTCAATCAAACTCCACAGTTCCTTGTGCTGGTGCAACATGAGGGATGCTTCCGGGATTTTCAACCCCGCTAGTGCCGGCAGGCTGTCCAGTGTCGCTCCCAAGTACAAAGTAGATAGTATGCTGTCTAAGCAAGCTAGGTGGTCTTGGGGCAGTGCGAACTGCTCGACGAGGCGCTCTAGTTCCGACACATGTTTTCCAATCGCGAGGGCAGAAGCGGACGCACCGAGCATTTGGGAGCGGAGCCCATCAGCAATGCGAGCGATCTCTTTTTGTTGCCACAAAATGCCGTGGACCATGGACGACATCTCTATCACACCGCGAAACGGCTCCACGGCTTTCATAACCTGATCGGCGAGGGATACAGTGAATCCCAACTTTCCTAGGGATGAGCCGATGGATCGAAGCCGCCGACGACGTATTGCTTCAGTTTGATGACGTTGGCGTTCGGCCGCGAGCGCCAATCGAATCTCCTTACTCCCCTTCTCAGTCAATTGGTACCGGTGTCCGTCCCTCTGGACCACGCCCTGTTCCAAGAGGCGTTTGAGGGCTCTGCTTACGGATGAGTGGTGTCGATCGACAACCTGTGCTATCTCCGCGTTTCGGAGGCCGGGACTTTCTGCCTCGAGCAAGACCTTCATAATTTCCTGTTGTAACGCTGAACGACGCGAGGCGGCTTGTTTGTTCTTATGCTCTCCCACGGGAATCACCTCCGTTACATTAAGCCATTATGGTTACATCGTACCCCG
>CALKAQ010000026.1 GCA_937983075.1 uncultured bacterium
GATCGGGGGTACGGGGATGCTGGCTGATGCGGTGTGCTGGCTGGCTGAACAAGGGCATGAGGTGACTGTCGTGGGGCGCAATGAGCACAAACTGAGAAGACTTACGGATCGCCACGCCTCTCTCCATCCGGTTTTGGCCGATTATTACGACTTGGATCCATTTGTGTCGGTATTAAAGGATGCCGTCGCGCAGCGTGGACATTTCACGCGTGTTATCGCCTGGATTCACGATCGTCAAGAGACGATTATCCAGCGGTTGTACTCCGAATTTTTTTCCGATCCAACTCATCGCTGGGAACTTTTTCATGTACTCGGCAGCGGCAGCAATTTGGAGGAAATAGAGAAAAAGTTGAATCCGCCACAAAATTGCAAATATCACCAAATCAAACTCGGTTTCGTTATTGAAGGCGACCATTCAAGATGGCTCACCCACGCTGAAATTTCTGCCGGTGCTATCGATTCGATGAAAAGCGGGCGCGATGTGACGATTGTAGGCACATTGACGCCATGGTCCAAAAGACCATAACGTGCATAGGGATCTAAGGAGGAGAGACATGATACTCCCAATTTCAGACCCCCCTATCATCGGGTATCAGCACTATGCTTACAGAATGTCGGTGCTAGGTGCACATCCGGATTTTTTGAACTGGTTATATTGTAACTATATCCAATTAGTATGGATTCGCGAACCAAAAGGGTTTCCCCGTCTTGATTTTTATGAGTTTCAAAAGATCGATCCGTTTATGAATGAACTGTATGTGCACAAATCGACCATAACCCCGTACGTATCTTTGCTAACGTTTATCAAGGACCGGTTGGACGAAGGCCGGTACGTCATCACATTTGTCAACGAATATTATTTGCCGGAACGGGCGCAATACTTAAAAAAGCACAATGTGCATGACATTATGATTTACGGTTATCAGGATGACGAAGAAATGTTTGTGACGGCCGGATTCAATCAAGATGCGATGTACAGCACGAGCAAATTTAGTTACGCCTGCATGGAAAAAGCGCTGCTCGATATGGATCAAGCGGGCAAATTTTTAAAGGAATGGTCCGATGGTATCCATCTGCTTTGTTTATTTGAAGGACGTACATTTTCGTTGGATATCAGTGTAATCGCTGAGCAATTGGAAGAATATTTGCATGCGGTCAATTCGTCCTCCCGTTTCCGAATGTTCAGTCCAAAGTTGGAACAGCCTTTCGGGATGGCGATCTACGATGAACTGGTGAATTATTTGCAACACATCGATATCGCGGATATTGATGTGCGTATGTTTCACATTTTGTATGAACATAAAAAGCTGATGTACGAACGGCTTGTTTATTTGCAGGAGCATGCGGGTGTCCACTTGAACCCGACCGACCTCGAAAGCTGTAAAAACATTTTGGAGCGCGCTCTGGCGCTGCGGAATTTATGCATCCGGCTGATGATGCTCAATGAAGGCCAATTAATTGAAAGAATGGTAGCGTTGGTGAGAAAAATAGAAGATGCTGAACGGCAAACGTTGCCAGCCGTTTTGCAAGCATTGCAGGTAACCCAGTAAGCGAAGTGAACACGCCTAGCTCATGCGAGTCAGGCGTGTTCTTCGCGGTTGACCGATATGATTCGGTCTCCGATGTCTTCAGCGAACGAGCGCAAATGCGTGGAAAAAATGACAGTCTTCTTCTGCTGTTTGCAATCCAGTAAAATTTGTTTTAAGTTGTCCAGCCATCGATCATCCAGGCCGTTGGTCGGCTCGTCCAATAGCAGGAGAGAAGCGCCGCTAAACAGCACTTGCGCGAGCAGCAACCGCTGTCCCATCCCTTTTGACAAGGTGGATACATAGCTGTCTTGTTTGGACAAGAGTCCGACCCGAGCGAGCGCCTCTACCACTTGTCGGCGGGACACTTGACGCATTTTCGCATAAAACTGCAGAAACTCCATGACCGTCAGCTTTTGTTGAAACTGAAAGTCATCGGGCATGTAGCTAATTTCACGCGCATACAGTTTACGGTGTTTGTCAGCGGAGTATCCGTTAACGCGGATCGTCCCCGCTGTCGGGCGTACGATGCCGCTGATCATTTTGATCACGGTGCTTTTTCCGGCCCCGTTCGGCCCATGGAGTGCGATGATCTCGCCGGGAGCGGCCGCGAGTTGAAATCGATCGATCACCACTTGTTTTTTATATCGTTTCGTCACGTCTTTCATGAGTAATACCGGCTCACGCTCCACGATACCGCCCCCTTCTCGTCGCCAGGATCGTAACGGATAAAAAGATCGCGATCCAAATCAAAGCGAGTCCGACAAAATAAAATGCGCTGCGAGGCTGCTGAAGCCACGTGACCCATTCGGCGTATTGCGTGCCAAATACCGCGCCACCGCCGAGCTGAATCGTAAAGAAGATGCGCGTAAATTCCAACGGATTGAACAAGGTCGCGATCTGCAACAATGGCATCGCCGCATAGAAAGGCAACTGGTGGAGGATGGAAATGAGCAGCACGGGCCATGCGAGGACGAGCACGACCCATACGCCGATGCATCCGATCAGCGCCTGCCAGCGATTTTTCGATAGGCCGCCGATGCAAACCGCAGCCGCCAAAAACAGTAAGACAATGCACAGCGCATATAAGTAGAGCAGCACGCCGAACAGTTTCTCATCAAGAACATGTTTCGGTATACCGTAGTGATGAAA
>CALKAQ010000027.1 GCA_937983075.1 uncultured bacterium
CGTAGCGTTGTGCCGTGGTCCCGGGCCGGCAGAGCAAGCACATCCAGCAGCGGTGAGGATGCCTGTTGAGCGGCGCCGCCGTGCGCTGGGTGTGTTGGTTTCGACCAGTTATGGAGTGTAGCCGAATTCCTTGAAGAACGCTTCATCGACTTCAAATATGGTTTGGGGCACAAGACCAAGCTCGAGGTTTTCAAGCATATCTACCAGTGCGTCCCCGTCTACCAGTTCGATTGGAGGGACACCGTCTCTCACGGCTTCTTTCCTGGCTTCCGACGTAAATGTCGCCGTAGTGAGAATAATCCCCTTGTCAGCTCGGCCCAGCATCGCACCGCGGAAATCCCGCACGACTGACGGACCTACCGGATGTCTGTACCGCTTGCATTGGAAGTAAACGTAAAAGCTCACAAGCGGATTGATGCGCAAGATACCGTGGCCGTCGATTCCACCGTCGCCACTCCGCCCCGTCACCACGACGTTCTCAAAACCGGATTCACGCAGAAGGCGTTGGCAAAGACGTTCAAAACCGTCCGGCGGCAATCCTGTTAGTATACTCATGATTTTTCTTCTATGAGCTAAAGTTTTTTCTGGTATCTCCGCCTCATCATCGTTCAAGGCTTGGTTATTGAGCTCGATGGTCTGTGATGTGCCAAGGTCCCGGCGAACCTCACGGAAGATTTTCATTGCCTGAGCAAGTTCTAACCTCGTCTCTCTGCCGGCGTCAGTAAGACTCCAAACGCCACGTTTCGACGAGTCTAGAAGCCCCGCTTTGGTTAGGTAGAATCGAGCCCAATGTATTTGATTACTAAATCGAGAACCTCCACTCGGCAATTCCTCGTCCAGCACGCTCTGGGGAATCTGAAGCTCATTGGCGATCCATGCAACAACCTCTCCAGGCCGTGCTGAACCCCCTAGAGCACGTAAAGCATCCAGAACCGGACCGAAATACTGAACAAATTGAGGGCCACGATGTGTCATTATTAGTAACCTCTCACCTGCCCCACTGTTTTCAAATTGATCATTCGGCATTCCGACGCTAAAGCCTTGTTATCCCCGTGTCTCCGATACGTCGAGAGTCTTGGGCGAGCCTTGAATTTCCGTATGATCACATGTTGAGCGGTCAGCCGTCGAATTAGATGACGAAGTGAACCGTGCAAAGGTCTCGTGGGTCCATTTGAATCTGATGTTGACACGTTCGTTCAGTGGGCAACGATCGAGCACTTTATCTGAAGTCCAAGATGTACGCGCGGTGAACCAGCCGGTCAATATTTCGGACAGAACCTCATGGTGTGTATCGTTGAAGTTTCGAGAGTTATAACGAGAAAGGCCTCTCGAAGGCGGACATCGCGAGGATATTGGGGATCGATCGCAAGGCTGTCACACGTCTACTCGAGGAAGACCCCATGCATCGTTACTAGCGCACTACTCAGCCTAAGCGGGTGTCCAAGCTCGACCCGTATAAAAAGTACATAGCACGGCGAGTGCTCGAAGACGGCGTGATACACGCCCAAGTGATTTTCTCGGGAGATTCGCAGCCAGGGCTATGAAGGCGGTTACACGACACTGAAGGACTTTATGAAGCCGCTGGGACCGCAACATGTCGAAGTTCACCATCGGATACGAGATTTATCCCGGCCAGCAAGCCCAAGTCCATTAGAGCTACTTTGGTCGCTTCAAGCTCTGGGGCATAAAACGGCATCTGTAGTGCTTTGCCATGGTGCTGAACTGGTCCCGCATGCTGTACATCGAGTTCGTATGCGAGACACATGAAGCCATTTTGCAACGCTGTCGTATCAACGCGTTTGAATATTTCTCGGGTGACCAAGTGCATTCTGTACGTCGTTGATTCGTCTGGGGGGAATCTGCAGAACCGTCTCAATCTCGGCCAGAACATGGACGATATTTGCAAACAGACCGACAGTATCCATAGGATTGTGGCCTTCGTCATGGCGCTGGCAGATGTGCTCCAGGCCGTCGTTGAGCGTCGCCGCCAGGCCAAGAACCTGCCAAGCTATTTCTTCCTTGTCCTGATTCATCGTGACCATCTCTTTTGAGAAACAGCAAAAAAAGGGGCTCCGGTACCCCGGAACCCCTTCGGTGTGCGTCGGCCCTTATCCAAGCAACTGCAGCACCGACTGCGGCGCCATATTGGCCTGCGCCAGCATAGCGGTGGAAGCTTGTTGCAGGATCTGGAACTTGGTGAACGCCATCATTTCCGCGGCCATGTCGACATCTCGGATACGAGACTCTGCTGCCTGGAGGTTTTCAGCGGAAGTTCCGAGATTGGCGATGGTGTGTTCCAATCGATTCTGGTACGCACCAAGCTTCGCCCGTTCAGCAGAGACCCGCTCAATTGCGTTATTAATCGTCGTGATGGCCTTGTCGGCATCAGCTTGATTCATGACGCTGATACCTTGACCCTCACCGAGCACATTCATTGCAATGGTACCATCCGAGGTCTTGGTGGTTGTCGAACCGTCGGCTTCTTCTACTTCTTCTACTTCAATAGCCAAGGTAATTG
>CALKAQ010000028.1 GCA_937983075.1 uncultured bacterium
CGACCCTGGATGCGGGGCTTGATATCGGATCGCAACGTCTGAATCAGACAGGTTCTGTTTACAACCGCAGGGGTTCCGTTAACGATCTTGGCCAGGGCCGCGCAGCGACGCTGGCTAATGCTCTTGCGCGCAGGCATGACGAGACCTCCTTCTCCTGGCCTGGAAATTCGGTTCATGGGGTATTTGGTCTAGACTATGCGAAAGTAGGAAAATGGTGCGAGCCGGTTGACCTGATCATGTCAAACAGGGGAACGACGTGACAGCCAGATTGCTGTGGGGGCACTCGGTTTATTAGCTGAGCTTCAGCATCGGGGTACAATGATGTTGGCCGTCGCATAAAGCGCGACGGCCAACCTATGCCCGGTGGTGGGTGTGAGGTTGTACTCGGCTTAAATTAAGTTGTGAATCCGTCCGTCTTCATCGATGTCGATACGAAGGGCGGCTGGAGCTTTGGGCAGACCCGGCATCGTCATGATGTTTCCGGCGAGGCAGACTAGGAAGCCGGCTCCCAAGGAGGCGCGCACTTCGCGAATGGTCAGCGTCCAGTCGGTCGGAACGCCTTTCAGGGCAGGGTTGTCTGATACGGAATGCTGTGTTTTGGCCATGCAAATGGGCAAGTTGCCATATCCCAACTCCGTGAAACGGTTGATGGCGGCTTCAGCCTCGCTTGTGTAGCGAACCCCTTTGGCGCCGTAAATTTGGGTGGCGAGCACCTCGATTTTTTCTTTGATGCTCAAGTTCCAGTCATAGGCTGGTTTGAAGTGGTTTTCCTGGTTTTCCAGTGCTTCAAGCACCGTTTCGGCCAGCTCAATTCCACCTCGACCGCCCTCGGCAAACACGCGGGAGACGGCCACCGGTACGTTTTGCGTCTTGCAATGTTGACGGATGAGATCGATTTCGGCAGCCGTATCCATGGGGAAGTGATTGATCGCAACTACGATGGGGACGCCAAAACTTCGGAGGACTCGAATATGGTGATCCAGATTTACGAGTCCGCGTTCAAGTTGCGCAAGTGAGTTGTTGTCTTCGTGATGGGATGATTCCCCGTGCATCATAAGAGAGCGCACAGAGCAGACGAGCACGGCGACGTCGGGTGTCAGGCCCGAGTAACCGTGTACGATGTCGAAAAACTTTTCCGCACCGAGATCGGAAGCAAACCCGCCTTCAGTTACTACATAGTCGCACAGCTTTAACGCAAGGCGTGTTGCGATAACGGAACTGTTGCCATGTGCGATGTTGGCAAACGGACCGCCGTGAATGAACGCGGGCTGTCCTTCGCATGTTTGCACCAGATTGGGTTTGATTGCGTCCTTGAGCAAAACGGCCATCGCTCCGGTGACACCGAGTTGATGGGCGTATACCGGTTCTTGATCGTATGTATAGCCAATAAGCATTCGGCCGAGGCGGGTTTTGAGGTCAGCCAGGTCGTTTGCGAGACATAAAATGGCCATGATTTCAGAAGCAACGGTAATGTCAAAGCCGCTTTCTCTCGGTATTCCGTTGGTCGGTCCGCCAAGACCGACAACGATCTGCCGCAGTTGACGATCGTTCATGTCCATCACGCGTCGCCATAACACGCGCCGGGGATCGATGCCCAGCTTGTTGCCGTGATGAATGTGGTTGTCGATGGCTGCAGCGAGAAGATTGTGCGCCGAGCCGACGGCATGAATGTCGCCGGTGAAGTGGAGATTGATATCTTCCATCGGTACGAGGTGAGCTCGTCCGCCACCGGCGGCCCCGCCTTTGATGCCAAATGTGGGTCCTAAAGACGGTTCTCGCAGACAGACGGCGACTTTCTTGCCCATAGCCCCCAGTGCTTCGGTGAGACCGATAGACGTGACGGTCTTACCCTCGCCGGCCGGCGTAGCGGTGATTGCTGTCACATAGATGAGCTTACCTTGAGGATGATCGTTGAGCCGATCGTTGATCTTGAGATTGATTTTGGCTTTGTTGTATCCATATGGTTCGAGTTCGTCCGGAAGAATGCCAATTTCCAAAGCGATATCGGCGATAGAACGCACACTGCCACCTTGAACCGTGTTCGACACTGACACAGGCAAAGCTCCTTTAAACGAGATATTCCGACAATCTTTTTCGGTGATCACGCCATTGATTCGGCAATGTAGATGCTTTTCGGTTTTGGGACTGTGACAAAATTAGACACTCTTGGAGGAGAACCTTTTGTTGGTTGATGTGATGCGCCAGTTTAAAAATGGTATGAACGAACTATAGGGGCAGCATGCCGATGATGTAGGGGAAATGAGCCAAATCGATTCGGGGATTGAGGCGGTCTATCCCCGCGCATGCGGGGTAGAGCGCCGCTTTCTGGCGGTTAGCGTTTGTCTTCGGGGTCTATCCCCGCGCATGCGGGGTAGAGGACCCGCCAGCCGCTGTCGTGACTGGTCAGCTGGGTCTATCCCCGCGCATGCGGGGTAGAGTATCATCCCCTGGCGGGACCTGGTTATCATCGAGGTCTATCCCCGCGCATGCGGGGTAGAGTTGCCGTGCATTGCCTCACGCATCCGCTCCAAGGGTCTATCCCCGCGCATGCGGGGTAGAGTCTTGACAATTCCAAAACCCTACTTTAAAATCAAATACTTTTATAAAACCCATTCCGTTGCTCCGGATCGAGCAGGCTTACTTCTCCAATTCGTTGCATTTTGAAGGATTCCTGCGAAAGCTCTATAATCCGGGTAACCCCGGAACCCATGACAAACCAGAAGATGAGCCGAGCAATCCGGTCAAAGCCTGAGCTTCAGACGTTGTGGTTTCTTCCTTCGACATGAGCCTCGCCACGTTGTACGGCCAAGAGGGAAGATACGCGGTGTGGTAGAAAAGCTTATCTGCTTGCAATCATTTCGACTCAGACGGCATGGTGTATTCAGGTGAGAGATGCGATCCGGGTGTTGTGGCTGGTATATGAGAGGTTTGCTGCCGATTGGATTAACATGCTGCCTTTTCTTTTGTTCATTATTTTTTTGAACTCGCCGTGGATTGGAGCGGGAGCGGAAGCGCCGCTGGTGCTCATTTCAATTTTCGCCATGGCTTTCACCTTCCGCATTCTTTCCCACGACGAACAACACTGCAATCGCATCGCTTCCAACGGGCAGCCTGTCCCCGTGAAAACCGCCGTCACAGTGAAGTACGCGTTTCACATCGCCGCTGGCATGTGTATCATAGCGGCCGCTGCACTTGCCAGAGTTGTACTTGCCGATGTTCCACTATGGGCTGCCGCTTTGCAAACATTGCCGCCTCTCGCGGTTTTCGTCATCTTCGTTTCCGTCTTCTTCCCCTTGTATTATCGGTACGGCATGGAGCCGATTCGGATTGCGATGGCCGTCTATTTGCTCGCTTTGCTTCTTGCGCTCCCGCTGTTGGACGAGTTGGCGAAAAAACACGCCTTTTGGGGGATGCTTGACGTCGTTCAATCCCTTCCGGCATTCCCTTTGCGTTTGGTGTTGGCGTGCGGCACCTTCGTTGGCTTGCTCGTGTCGTGGGGCTTGTCGGTTCGTTGGCACGCCCGGACGGAACAAGCACGAGCAAGCTGATGAACAGCCCGTGGGGCGGCGTATGGTTTGAATCGCTTTGCTGCTGCCATAACTTCAATGCCGAAAGCGTCGTCATTTAGAAACCGGGTCCAAGCGAGACATGGCTTGGATCGAAAGGGCTAAAATAGGTGATACGGGCGAATCTTGCTTCATTAATCTGACAGGAGTTTAGACAATTCGGTTCGAAATAGAACCGAAGACAGTTGTCCCTACTGTCAAGGTGGGGAACTTGGTAAAATCTCCATAATCTATTGCGCTTGTCCAGTGGCGCATGATGTCCAGTTTCAAAGTCAAGGCGAGGTGTTTGATCATTGAGTAAAAATCGCAGCCGCTCGCGCAGGAACAAAGGTCTTCAGCAAGCCATTGTAGCCGGTGTCATTCTCGCAGTTGCTCTCGTCGGTATTCAGCTGTGGGCGAACAGGTCGGTAGCTTATTACGAAGGCATTCCTCAGTCAGGTACAACGCTTGGCAATCCGGACGCTCCGGTAGAAGTCGTCGAATACTTCGATTTCCAGTGCCCCGTTTGCCAAACCGCATCGAATTCCATTGTAAAGCCGATTGTTGAAAAATATGTTGCGACTGGCGATGTCAAGTTTACCTACAAGTTCTTCCCCATTCTCGATGATCCGAACCGAGGCGTTTTCGAATCGACCCGATCGGCCATTGCAGCCTATTGTGCCGCTGAACAAAACCTATTCTGGCCTTATCAACGCATTTTGTTCGCTCGTAGGGGAACGGGCAACCGCGGGGAATACTCCGATCGCAACTTGATCGCCTTTGCCCGGAGAGCCGGTCTGGATATGGATAAATTCAATGAGTGCTTCAACAGTGACTACGCGCAAGCGTATATCGAAAATGAACACTTCAAGGCCGTTCAGCTTGGATTGCCGGGCACGCCGGTGTTCTTCGTGAACAACCAACCCGTACTGAACACCAGCTTGCGTGACATTGAACAGGCCATTGAGGAGGCGCTCGCCAGTGCAAGAGCTCAGTAGTCCGGCCCTTGTAAAGTCCGCTCAGCGAGCTCGCAGCAAACTCGGTTATGCCCTGATCATACTGCCGCTGATTGGCCTGATCATTTCAGGCTACTTGTGGAGTGCCAAAGCAGGCGCGACCGCGTTTATATGCGGCGGGTTGAGTGATTGCGAAAGCGTGAACATGAGCTTTTATTCTTCGATTGGCGATATTCCCATCGCCGCCGCAGGCGCCATGGTGTATTTGGCGCTTACGGGTCTGGGCATCGTAACGGTGCGCCAAGGCCGCAAAGCAAACCCAACGTTAACGATGATTGCCTTTGTACTGGCCTTTGCAGGTGCGCTGTATTCGCTTTATTTGACCGGTGTTGAGGCGTTTATCCTCCGGGCGTACTGCATATGGTGTGTATGCTCGTGGATTATCATTACGATCCTCGCCGTACTTTGGTGGCGTAGAAATCAAGAGGTTTCAGCGTAACATCGCTGTGCTGAAAATAGAGCGCGTGCCTTGCCTCGCTGGGGAAAACGAAGGGCATGTGAGTTTCACCGGCACTCGCATGCCCTTCGTTCGCGCCATCCGGGAAGCGCCCGCGGACAAGGGTGCGATCAGACGACTCAAGGGAGCCGTTTGGCTTCGGTTCGACGAATGAAGGAGGACCTTTGTATCGATGAACGCAATTCGCAGCAGCCGTCGAAGTACCGCACTGATGCTGCTTTGCTTGGGGCATCTGATGTGCATTTTGGACATTTCCATCGTCAACATTGCGATTCCATCGATTCAAAGGGACTTGGAGCTTCCCACGGCTTCGTTGCAATGGGTTGTCACCGCGTACGTGCTGACGTACGGTGGGTTCTTGCTCGTCGGGGGCAGGTTGGGCGATCTTTTTGGTCGCCGTCGTATGTTCTTGTTGGGCCTTGCTTGCTTTACGCTCGCGTCGGCTCTCGGCGGCATGGCGTCCAATCCGGCGATGCTCTTTCTCGCCCGGGCAGGGCAAGGGTTCGGCGGTGCCATTATTACGCCGACGGTCATGTCGTTCATCGCCGGCTTGTATCCGGAAGGGGAAGAGCGCAACCGAGCTTTAGGGCTGCTGGCGGCCATTGGAGGAGCCGGGTACGCCCTCGGACTTTTGCTCGGCGGTTTGCTGACCAACAGTGTGGGGTGGCGCTGGGTGTTCTATATTAACGTTCCGATAGGGATTCTTGTAATTGTCATGTCGCTTTGGGTGCTGCCCGAGACCAAGCGTGAAGAGAAACCGGTGAATCTTCCGGGAGCGTTGGTGGCCACGGCAGCTATGGCACTGCTCACGTACTCGTTGTCGGTCGGCGACTATACCGAACTTTGGTCATTCCGAACGCTCGGGCTGTTGGCGGCTTGTGCCGTGCTCTTCTATTGGCTTGTGCAGGTGGAACGACGAACGGCAAATCCTTTGATTCCGAAAGGATTGTTTCAACACATTCCTCTCGTGCGAGCGGTGCTTGGTGCGTGTATTTTTGGTGCCATCATTGGGCCGAGCGCTTTGTTTCTCACTTTGTATTTGCAAAACATCCATCAACTCGATTCGCTGCGGACCGGTTTGGCGTATTTGCCGCAAGAAATTACCGTGTTTTTGTCCGCAAACTTGGCCGGGCATTATGTCAGCCGTTTCGGCACCCGCAATGTTTTGGCGATGGGATTGCTCAGCTTCGCCATCGGAGCGGCCTGGCTCATGCAGCTCGCTGCCGCCGGAGGATATGCGACCACCGTATTGCCGGCACTTCTCTTTTTAGGCTTCGGTATCGGGAGCGTGAACGTCGCCGGCACCATTGCTGCCACGGAAGGATTGCCGCAGCTCATGCACGGTGCGTCAACCGGCATTTGGAATACCGGATCACAGGTGGGTACAGCGCTCGGTTTGGCGGTGTTTACGGCGGTGGCCGAAAGCCGTACGGCGGCGTTGCTGGGCGCATCTGGGGCGCTCGATGTCGCCGCCGCAACCGTGGCAGGCTACCGCTTGGCGTTTGGCGCAAGTGCCGTAGTCGCGTTGCTGGGGATCGCCGCGCTGTTTGTCATCGGCCGTCGGCGGTTGCGTGACGAAACCGTGCCTTCGACCTAAATTTCCGGGTGGAAAGGACATCCACCGCTTGTGCGGAATAAAGCCAGGTACCCAAAAAATGTGTGAGGTGCCTGGCTTGCCTTTTCCTGGATTTCATCTTCCAACACTGAAACGATATGCTGGCGATGATTCGATCGGTCTAGCCGGTTTTATCGACGTTGAAACGACCGGTTTGAATCCTCATACCGATGAAATTGTCGAATTTGCCATCGTCCTGTTCGCGTTCGATCGGGTCAAAAGCTCGATTGTCGGCGTCGTCGATGAGTATGTCGGTCTGCGCGAGCCGAGTAGAAATATCCCGCCTCAAGCAACGCGCATTCACGGCATCACTGACGCTGACGTAGCAGGTCAGCAGTTGGACGGAAACAAAATCAAGCAGCTGATGCAGCGGGCTGAATTCCTCGTCGCGCATAACGCAACGTTTGATCAAGGCTTCGTCACGCGGCTTTTCCCTATATCTGAGCTGAAATTGTGGCTTTGCTCGATGCGCCATGTCGATTGGTACGGCAGGGGTTATGGTTCTCGATCGTTGCAAGCGCTGCTGCAAGCCCATGGCATCCAAGTGACCCATGCACATCGCGGTGAAGTCGACGTGAAAGCGGCTCTAACGCTGCTTGCGCAGCTTGATGCATCCGGGACGCCTTATTTCGCGGATCTTCTGCGGCGATATCATGCCATGCAACACCTCGAAGCCTCACGCAAAACGCTCGCCTGATCATTGTATCCAAATGAATCAGGCCGCCGATACATTCGACGGCCTGATGATGTCCGTATTTCCCGGGGAATACGCTTGATTTAGGGATGGACGACTTGCCAATCGATATCCAAAGTGACGCCGGCCGCTTCAAGCATAGTGTAAACCGGGCAGCGGCGTTCGCTCTCCCGGGCGACCTTGATGAGAGCATCTGGGTCTTCGTTCGTCGTCACCTTGATCGTGCCCTGAATGCTTTGGAAATAAGGCCTTACGCCTTCGACACCTTCCAGACCGCGCACGTCAAGAGTGCCTTTGAGTTCGAATTTCAAATCGGTGTAAGCCAAACCGTGCTCTTGGGCGACCATAGCAAAGATAACCGTCTTGCATCCGATCAGGGCTCCGAGCACGTATTCCATCGGGTTCGGGCCGGTATCGTTGCCGCCCAGGCTTTCAGGTTCATCCATCACGACGGGAGCAAAGTGCCGGATCGTGATCTCTGAGCGAACGCCGCCGGTCCATTCTCCCCAAGCGTGTGCCGTGTAGATTTTCGGCTGGTGCTGTGTGGCGGTTGACATGGTGAACAACTCCTTGTTAATCGATATGTTTACTAGGGATTTTACACGCCGGAGGAGAAAAACGCAAGCGTTTTCCCTTCAGTCCATGGATTTTTGTGGCATGACGTTTGTTCAGTGGCGAGCTGCCTTTAATTGGGACAAATGCCCTTACACGAGAGTAGGACATTCCCTATACTGCCAATTACATAGGGTGGTACATTTAGCTTGCTTGCGTGGCAGAAAGAATCATCATGAACACAAGGGAGTGTTTCGTTGTGTTGCGTAGATTTGCGCTGGTCTTAACATTGGCTGCATTGCTTGTTCTTCCCGCACAAGCATTCGCAGTCGACCGGATTGTCACCTTAAACGGAGATTTTACCGAGATTTTGTTTGCTTTGGGCCACGGTGATAGAATCGTCGCCGTAGACGCGAGCTCGAACTATCCGCCGGAAGCGCTTGAGAAGCCGAGTGTAGGCTACCAAGGACGTCTTTCGCTTGAAGCCATTCTCGCCCACGAACCGACCCTTGTACTCGCCAACAAAGACGCCGGACCCGCTGAAGTCCTCGAACAGCTTGCCGCTCTTGGCATTCGTGTAGAAATCATCACCGCTGAAAATACGATCCAATCGCCCGTCGAAAACGTTCGCAAGATCGCACAAATCATCGGTGCCGTTGAAGAAGGGGAGAAGCTGGCTGCTCAGATCGAGGAGAAAATCGCTGCGGCCGCTGCTCTCGGAAAGCAGCTCGAAAAAACACCGCGCATTCTCTTCCTGTACTTGGGCAGCACGCAAATGCAGTTTGCCGCTGGAGCAAATTCGCCGGCCAACGTCATGATTGAAGCTGCCGGTGCCATCGACGCCGGTGCCGAGGCAGGGTTCGTCGGCTACATGCCGGTGACGCCGGAGGCGATCGTTGCCGCCCAGCCGGATGTCATCATTGTCACCCAACGCGGTATCGATACGGTCGGCAGCCTCGAAGCGATCCGGAACTTGCCGGGTGTAGCGCAGACGCCTGCCGGTATCAACGGACACATCATCAGCTTTGAGGACCTGTACTTTCTCGGTATGGGACCGCGTACCGGCGACGCTCTGATGGATTTGGTGCAGGCTCTGCATGAAATCGAATGGTAACGATACGACGGATTACTTGGGCAGCTTTAATTCTCGGTCTCATTGCGGCGTTTTTTCTCGGCATCGGGTGGGGGGCGGTTTCCATCCCCCCCGCCCAGGTGGCCGGGATTTTGCTGCATCGGATGGGCATCGAGACGAACATTGAGTTTACAACGCAGCAAAACCTCGTTTTGTGGGGCATTCGGCTGCCACGGGTGTTGCTGGGCCTACTGGTCGGGGCGGCTCTCGCTGTGGCGGGAGGCGTGCTGCAAGGCATTTTCCGCAATCCGCTCGCCGAGCCGGCGCTGCTCGGGATTACGAGCGGCGGGGTCGTCGGAGCCGGCATTGCCATCATGACCGGTGCTGCGCAGCTGGGCGTTTGGGCAACGCCACTGGCGGCGTTTTTGGGAGCGCTTCTCATCACGTTCGGCTTGCATCGCTTTGCGAGGTTGTACGGAAAAGCCGACACCACCTATCTCGTCCTCGGCGGCGTCGCACTCAATCTCTTTCTAGGCGCGATCATCAGCTTGCTGACGTTCATTTCCCGGGCACCAGGCATGCGTGACATGTCGTTTTGGACCCTCGGCGGTTTGGGAAGCACACAATGGTCTCATATATATTTAGCCGCTCCTGTCATATTGATTGCTGCGCTTCTTTTGTGGCGTTTGGGCGCCCAGCTTAATTTAATGCTGCTCGGAGAAACCGAAGCGCAAAACCTCGGCGTGGACACCAACGCGTTGCGGAATCAAGCGATCATCTTGATCGCGTTGATCGTCGGGACGGCGGTCGCGTTTTCCGGCAGCATCGCTTTCGTCGGCTTGGTTGTGCCGCATGCGCTGCGCTTGGTGTTCGGCCCCGATTATCGCATCTTGATTCCTGCGAGCGTGCTGGCCGGTGCGACGCTGCTCGCCGTAGGCGACCTGCTTGCACGCACCATCGTGTCGCCCATGGAAGTGCCGATTGGAATTTTGATGACTTTGGTGGGCGGACCGTTATTTTTTTATCTGCTCCATCGGACCCGAAAGCAAGGAGGGTGGCGGTGATGCTTCGTGCTGAACGGCTGACTTACCGGGTGCAGAACCGAGTCATTCTAAACAGCGTTTCTCTTTCGTTGGAGCGCGGCACGGTTGTGGTTTTGGTGGGGCCGAACGGTGCGGGAAAATCCACCCTCCTGAAGATTCTCGCCGGGGAGCTGGAGCCGAGTGAAGGTCAGGTCTACTTGGATGAGAAGCCGCTTCAGTCGTATTCCAAGCGGGAGTTGGCACTGCGGCGTGCCGTCATGCCGCAGGAAGTGCTGCTCGCCTTTGCCTTTACGGCGGAGGAAGTGGTGATGATGGGCCGGTACCCGCATACATTGAATCGACAGGGCAAAAGCCGGTCGAAGCCTGCCGATGATCGTCGGATCGTGCATCAAAGCATGGAGAAAACCGAGACGACTCATCTGGCCGAACGGGTGTATCCGACGCTGTCAGGCGGGGAGCAGGCCCGGGTCACGCTCGCGCGGGTTTTAGCGCAAGAAACGCCTGTCGTTTTCCTCGACGAACCGACAGCGAGTCTTGATCCGCGCCACCAGCATTTGGTGATGAGCCAGGCGCGCAAACTTGCCGATCAAGGCGGCACGGTGTTGGCCGTCCTGCACGATCTCAACCTCGCGGCGATGTATGCCGATCAGATCGCCCTCTTGCGCGACGGAGCCGTGCAAGCGTTCGGACCGCCGGCTGAAGTGCTCACCGGATCCATACTTGAAAGCGTCTTCCGCGCCAAGTTTCAGGTCACTCAACACCCCCGCGCTTCCTGTCCGCTTGTCGTGTCTTTGCCGCTCGATATCGAAGATGTGGAGGATTTTCGGCATCTACCGGTGAAACATCGCGCCTGTGGAGGTGGCGTCAATGAAAAAGTTGTTCCAATGCGCGAAAGATGACTGGACGTGGTTTTACGCAGCCATTGCAGCAGCCGCACTGTTGATCATTTTGGGTTGAGCCGGGGGAGCGGAAGGTGCATCCGCTCCCCTTCCGTTTTCAGAAGACCGGCCGTGTGATATTGTTAATAAGGTGTACCATTGCATACCATACCGATGGAATCCAGGAGGCATAGCAACGTTGATGGACACATACGAAATTCGGGAGAAGCTGAGCGACCTGCGGCGGCGGGTCAGCGAAATGAGGGACTATCTTTGACGTCCCGCAATTGGAAAAAGAAGTCGCGCGGCTGGAAGAAACATTAAGCGATCCCAAGCTGTGGGATGATCCGGCGAAAGCGCAAGCGGTAAACAAGGAACTGACTGCGGTCAAACGCCGTCTCGAGAGGTGGCAGTCCGCCAAGACGCGCCTCGAAGACATTGAGGTCCTGGTGGAATTGGCGGCCGAGGAAGATGATCCCGCCGTTTGGGAAGAAGTTTCGCAGGACATCAAGGCCCTCGGCGAAGACGTCGCCGCCATCGAGCTGGAAACGTTGCTTTCGGGTGAATACGACCGAGCCAATGCGATTCTCAGCATCCACCCCGGAGCGGGCGGGACGGAGGCGCAAGATTGGGCGCAGATGCTGCTCCGCATGTACACGCGTTGGGCTGAAGACAAAGGCTACGAGGTGAAGACGCTCGATTTCCTGCCGGGTGACGAAGCGGGCATCAAGAGCGTCACGCTGCTCATTTCCGGTGAAAACGCTTACGGGTATTTGCGTTCGGAAGCTGGGGTGCATCGCCTCGTGCGCATTTCGCCCTTCGATGCGTCGGGAAGGCGGCATACTTCGTTTACCTCGGTCGAGGTGTTGCCGGAAGTCGAAGATCCTGACGATGTTGAAGTCGATCCGAACGATCTGCGGATTGATACGTACCGGGCGAGCGGCGCGGGCGGGCAGCACGTCAATAAAACGGATTCGGCCGTACGCATTACACACATCCCTACCGGCATTGTGGTGCAATGTCAAAGCGAACGTTCCCAACACGCCAACCGTGAGGCTGCGATGAAAATTTTGCTTTCTCGCCTGCTGGAACGGCGCATTCAAGAGCAGCAGGCCAAGCTCGAAGCTTTGCGGGGCGAACAGACGGAAATCGCGTGGGGCAACCAAATTCGCTCGTACGTATTTCACCCGTACTCGATGGTGAAAGACCATCGGACGAATGTAGAGGTGGGCAACGTTCATGCGGTGATGGACGGCTACATCGATCCGTTCATCGAGGCCTATTTGCGTAGTCAAAGCGTGCAGCGGGCCGCGGCGAACAACCATTAGGGGGAAGACGATGAGAGGGCTCCGGGCAATCTTGATCCTCATGGCAGCCCTCCTTTTTGTCGTCTTTGTGGGCGGCCAGGCGTTGATTCCTCCCTTTATCGAAACGCAAGTGGCCAGCGGCATTCGGGCTGAACTGCCGGATGTGGATCACGTCGCAGTTCGACTGTCGGGTTTTCCCGCTTACCGCATGCTTGCCGGCAATTTCCGCCGTGTGGCGGTCGATATCGACGGGCTCCGGGTGGACGGTCTCCAAGTCCGGCAGATGCGCTTGCGCGGCGAACATGCGCAGTTTCGTCTCAGTGGCTTGCTGCGGCGTCGGTTGATCCTCGAATCCGCGGAGCGCATGACGACGGAGCTCCAAATCGATGCCGCCGATTTGGCGGATTTTCTTCAAGCGCGAGCAGGCTCTGTGTTCGATGTGCGCGTCAAGCTCGAACAGCCAAGGCGGGCAACTGTTGTCGCTGCAGTGTCGGTGCTCGGGCAAACACTCGAACTGGCGATTTCCGGCCGCTTTGAAACGTCGGGCGGCGAAACGATCCGTTTTCGGCCCGACGCCATCGTACTGCTCGACGAAGAGGTGCCTGCCGCGCTCGTCGAAGCCATTGCCGCCGCATGGGATCTCTCCATCGATGCCTCTTTGCTGCCGATACCCCATCGCATCGAAACGGTTCGCGTCCAGCAGGAATCGCTCATCATCGAGGGAACCTGGTTGAGCGAAGGGGAGGCGACAATCAGTGATCCCTCGTGATGACAACCGAAATCAAGCGGTGCGCTTTCGGCGCGTTTCGTGGTGGGACAAGCTGCTCGTCTTGATGCTGGCTGTCGGTCTCATGGCGGCCGCCGCGGCATTGTGGCCGCGGCTGCTGGCTGAACGGACATGGGGACCGGTTGAAATCATCGTCGATTGGGCTTCGATTGAGGAAGCAGCCGACTCGGCAGGGAAGTCAGCGGAAGTCGTTTTAGCCGAGCTGCGTCAGGCCGGCGCGGTATCGGTTGCCGTGCCTGAGCTGACCGTCGGCGAAGCGGCGCAACGGGGTTGGCTGATTGCGCTGCGGCGACCGGATCTCGTCGGCTGGCCGGAGGGCGAATGGCCGGAGTGGTTCGCCCGCCTGCTGGAAGAAGCCGCAGATCAGCGGTGGCCTGACGGCTTGGAGCCGGTGTACATCGTTTGGGATCCTCAAGCCGTTTCGCAGTGGCTGCACGCGGCGTTGATCGACCGCATGGAGCGCCTTGGCCGCCGGCTGTTCGAATCGGACGAGGCGGGGGGAATCCAGGTGTGGACGGTAGGACCTTCGGAAGTGCGCGGCGATGATTCGAATGCCGCTGCCGGAGTGCTCGCCGCCGGCGACAGGCTCCACAGGCCCGGGTTGATCTTCAATGTCGGGCTCGGATTCGATCCGGAGGTTCTTCGCTTGGTGCATGAGGCGGGCCTGCGGATCGCGCCGCGGCCGCTGGATGCGCCTGCCGTCGACGCAGCGTGGGTTGAAGCCCGAGCGGCTGCATTGCAGCCGTATGAGCCGCTTGGCACGGTGGTGTTTGCCGGTGAGCGTTTGCCGGGAGGCGAGGCGTTCGTCGCTGCGTGGGCCAATGTTCTCCGGGCGCTGGACGCACGGCCGGCACTGATTGAATTCAGCGTGCAGCGAGGTGTTTCCGACCTGGCGGCTGCGCTGGACGATCAAGCCGTTCGTCTGCACAGCATCCAGGCGGCGGAATTGAAATCCCTCCCGCAAGAAAAGGTGTTGGAGCGCTGGCGGCGCGCCGTGCGGGAGCGCGGCATACGCGCTCTGTATGTGCGCCTGTATACCGAGCTTCCGAACGATCTTGCGGTTGCGAATGATCTGCTCAGTTACAATGTGGATTACCTGACGGCGCTCACCGAACGACTGCAAGCGGCCGGTTTTGTCGTCGGCGCGGCGAAGTCCCCGACGTGGCCGGCTGCGCTGCGCGTTTCGGTTTGGCAGGCGGCAGCTATGTTTGCCGCGATCGCTGTGTGCGGCGTCGGTTTGGCGCGGCGGTTCGTTCAGCTGCCGTGGTCGATTGAAGCCGCGCTGCTGATCGCCGGGGCAGGCGGCTTGACGTTGGCGTTGAAGCTCGGGTTCGATCCCCTCGCAAGGCAAGCCGGCGCATTTGCAGCGGCGGTGCTGGTGCCGTCGGTGGCCGTGCTCGTGGCGCTTGACGGGGTGCGGCGCTGGCGGTGTGCAACCCGCCGGAATTCTTTCCGGGGTGCATTGGCTGCGCTTGCCGCTGCATCGTGCATCAGCTTCGGGGGTGCATTGCTCGTAGCGGGGCTGCTTGCAGAGCCGTCGTTTATGTTGGCGCTCCATTCGTTTCTCGGCGTGAAAGCCATGCACGTCGTGCCGCCGCTCGTGGTGGCCGGTGCCATCGTGTGGCACCATCCGGTCGTCACTTGGCGCGAAACCGTCGACAAAATTCGGGGATTGCTCTTGGAACGCATATCCGTCGTCCATCTGATCGTGCTCGGTGTGCTGGGCGTCATCGCTCTGGTGACGGTATTGCGAACGGGCAACGACGGACTGCCGGTCGCAGCGGCGGAAGCATGGCTGCGTGACTTTCTCGAGCGCACGTTGGGCGTGCGGCCTCGGAACAAAGAATTTCTCTTGGGCCACCCGATGTTGATACTGGCAGCAGGGCTGCTGGCGGCGATCCCGCGGCGAACGGGAAACGGTGTCATCGCCGTCATGGCGGCTTTGGCGAGCGTAGGGCAGTTGTCGCTCGTCAATACATTTGCGCACATCCACACGCCGTTTGCCGTCAGTGTTGTTCGGACGGTTTACGGGTTGGTTTTGGGTGCCGTATTGGGGTTGGTGTTGCTGTCTGCCGTCCTTTGGCGTCTGCATGATCCTGCCAAGGCAAAGCATACCGCCGCCGAGCCGGGGGAATCGCTGTGAGGCTTTGCATCTTCGGGTATTATGGCTACGGGAACGCCGGGGACGAGGCGGTGTTGGCCGGCATCTTGCGCGGCTTGCGCATTTGCGGCTGGGAAATCGGCGGAATCCCGTCGCACGCGCCCGTCCTGCTCAGGGAAGAAGCGGCGGCGGAAGAAGACGCCTTCTATTCCATTGGCGCCGGCCGGCGCCTCGACGTGATCGTCGTTTCAGGAGATCCGGCAGCGACCCGTGAAATTCACGGCGTTGACGCCGTGGCCCGCGGACATTGGCGACGGCTGTGGACTGAGGCCGGACAAGCTGATGCTTGGGTTTTCGGCGGAGGCAGTTTGCTGCAAGATGTGACCGGGCCGTGGACGCTGCCGTACTACATCAGTGTGCTGGAGCTTCCCCGGCTGCACCGAACGCCGATTTTCTTCCACGCCCAAGGTGTCGGTCCCATTGAGCGGCCTTGGCAGCAGCTGCTGGCTGGCCGCGCCTTGCGCCGGATGAAACGCATTTCGGTGCGGGATGCCGCCTCTGCGGCGTTGATCGATCGGCTGACGGACGGCAGGGTGAAGGCTGAACTCGGTGCGGATCCGGTGTTTTTGCTGGATGCGCCGTCGGCGGAGGAGCGAAAAGCAGCCTGGGAGCGTGCCGTGGCAGCGGCATGGCGGAGCAGCGCAGCGCTGCCGACGACGTGGGTGGGCGTCGCCTTGCGTCCGTGGCAGGGATTCGATGCTTCGCTGCCCGTTTTGCGCCAGGCATTGCGGGCGCTCAGCGAGAAAACGGGAGCAGGCGTTTTGCTGGTGCCGATGCAAGACGCGGCAGATGGACCCGTCGCACGGCGCATCGCAGACGAGTGGAGGGCGAGAGCCATGGTGGCCGGCGTCGGCACGTCGTTTCGGGAACGCATGGCGCTGCTGGCCGGCTGTTCGGCGGTGGTCGGCATGCGGCTGCATGCCGTCTTGTTTGCGGCATTGAGCGGGGTGCCCGGAGTGGCTCTTGAGTACGACCCGAAAGTGTCCGCCGCGGCTCAGTCGCTGGGCTGGCCGACCGTTTCGCTGCCGCTCACCGATCCATCAACGATCATTGAAGTCCTCGAGCGGCACCTGAAGCAGCTCGATGAGGCGGATGCAGTCCGGCAGCGCCTGCGTGCGGCAGTTGCGGCTGAGCGCGCAAAGGCGCTGTCCGACGCTGCCGGACTGGCGAGAGAACTCGTTCGATTGGGGAACGCACGGAAGCGGAGGCCTGCGCGCAGTTGAAAGAACGTGTACGTGTGATGGGGATTGGCCTCGATTCCGTCACGCAGGAAGAGGCGATAGAGCAAGTCGTCCGCTGGATGCTGGCCGATGAACACCCAGGGCGGCACATCGTCACCGCAAATCCGGAAATGGTCATGGCGGCGTTGGCCGATCCGGCGCTCGCAGACGTATTGCAAAGGGCCGATCTCGTCGTCGCGGACGGCATCGGTCTCGTATGGGCGTCGCGCATGCTCGGCGCACCGGTGCCGGAAAGAGTGGCCGGTATCGATTTGACCGAAGCGCTGCTCGCTCGGGCGGCGGAGCTCGGTTGGCGCGTCTTCTTGCTGGGGGCGGAACCGGGTGTTGCCGAGCAGGCGGCAGCCAAACTGACTCAGCGCTGCGCCGGGCTGCAAATCGTCGGGACACATCATGGCTATTTTTCGCGGGATGAAGAAAATGCCCTTGTTGCAACAATAGAGGAAAGCGATGCCGATTTGGTTCTGGTGGCCATGGGGGTGCCGCGGCAGGAATTGTGGATTGACCGGATGCGTCCGCGCCTGCCGGTGCGGGTTTGGATAGGGGTCGGCGGTGCATTTGACGTATTCGCCGGCAAAGTCCGCCGGGCGCCGCATTGGGTGCAGCGCATCGGGTTCGAGTGGTTTTACCGCATTGCCCAAGACCCGCGCCGCCGTCTGAAGCGAGCGTTGGTTTTGCCCCGATTTGCGGTTCGAGTGTTGGCGGAACGTTGGGCGGCAAGGAGGCAGCGCCGATTTGGCAAAGGTACGGAGCGCCGATAAAAGACTGCGAAGGGTTTTGTGGGAATACGGCTTGCTGATTGTCGGTTCGGCGTTTGTCGCACTGGCGTTGAACTGGTTTTTAGTGCCGAACCGCATTGCTGCCGGTGGTGTGACGGGTTTATCCACCGTCATTTACTACACGATTGGCGTTCCGGTCGGTACGACCATGCTGGCTTTGAACATCCCTCTGTTTTTGCTGGGGCTGCGCGTATTGGGCGCTCACTTCGGCGCCAAAACCGTTGTCGGCACGGTGGCGGTCGGCTTGCTCACAGATTTTCTTGCTCCCTTGACGGCGTCGTTGACGTACGATCCGGCGCTGGCTGCGGTTTACGGCGGGGCGATGACAGGCATTGGCATCGGGCTCGTCTTTCGAGCCGGCGGTTCCACCGGTGGAACCGACATCGTTGCGCAGCTGCTGCATCGATGGCTTCGTTTGGGCCGTGGACGGATGCTTTTGGTGGTCGACGGCTTTGTTATTTTATTGGCTGCGATCGTGTTTAATACCGAACTGGCCTTATACGGCCTTCTCTCCGCCTTTATTACCGCTCGCGTCATCGATCTCATCCAAGAAGGTTCGTCGTATGCCAAAGCGGCGTTTATCATTTCCGACCACAGCGAAGAGATTGCCGAGCGCGTATTGACGGAAATGGACCGAGGCGTCACCGCCTTGGAGGGGATGGGGATGTTCACCGGCACCCAGCGGCAGGTTCTGTTCGTCATCGTCAGCCGTTCCGAAATTTCGCAGCTGCAGCGGCTCGTGGCGGAAATCGACGAAAACGCTTTCGTCGTCGTCACCGATGTGCACGAGGTGCTCGGCGAGGGATTCAGCACCCGCATACGCACGGAGTAGCGTCGAAGAAATCATATTGGCACGGCAGCCAGAGCCTGCCGTTTGCTGCCGCGATCAGTTGCTGTATAATGTAGGAAGCAAGGCATTGCTTGTTGGCGGGCATTCAAGCTCATGTTCCCGCATAACCGTGGATGGTACGGGAAAGGTTGGAATTACCGCGGCCGAGCAATCCAGACGGAAAGTTGGGTGAAGCGTTTGTTCCCTCGCAGCCGTGTATGGGTATGGGGATTATTGGCTCTATTCGTCCTCGTCGGGTCAGCGGCACTGGCATTTACGAACAATTTTTATAATGATGCCGAGGCGGAAGCCGAACTGCGCAAATTGTTCGACGTCATTGCTCTGGTGCGGGCACAGTATGTCGATGAAGTCAGCACCATGAGCTTAATTTCCGCCTATCTCGAACACGGTTCGGTGAACGACATGCTGGCTGAGGTTTTGGACGACCCATACACCCGATATCTCGAACCCAGGGCATTTGATGACATCATGACCCAAACCGTCGGGTCGTTCGGCGGTATCGGCATTATGGTCGGGATGGTCGGCGATCAGCTCACCATTATCGCTCCGATCGAAAACACACCCGGTGAAAAGGCCGGGCTGCGCGGCGGCGACCGTATCAAGGCGATCGACGGCAAGTCAACGGAGCGGATGTCGCAAGACGAAGCCGTCAGTCTGATGCGGGGCGAGCCGGGTACGCAAGTCGTATTGTTGATCGAACGGGATGTCCAGGACGAAGTGGTGCAATTTGAGGTGTCCATTACGCGAGCGATCATCGAGTCCACGACCGTGACGCATAAAACCCGTATTGAGCCGGGAGAAATGTTTGATTTTCTCGAAGTTCCCGTCGGTTACTTGCGAGTGTCGAATTTTTCCCAGCGCACCGACTCCGAGCTCGTGGATGCGATCAATGAACTTGTGCACGAGCAGGGTGTCGAAGGTTTGATCATCGACCTGCGCGACAATCCGGGCGGCGCATTTGAAGCGTCGCTGCGTGCAGCGAATCGGTTTATTCGCGAAGGTCCGATTGTACATTTTGTCGGCCGTCAAGGAATTCTGCAGACTTTCGAGGCCACCCCGTATCTATGGATGGGCGAGCTTCCTCCGGTAGTCATCCTGGTCAACAAGTACAGCGCCAGCGCTTCAGAAATTTTTGCCGGCGCTTTGAAAGACCGGGGCCGCGCCATTGTGGTCGGCGAAACCACGTTTGGCAAAGGGCTCGTCCAGACCGTCATTCCGATTAGTGGCGGCGGTGCGCTTTCCTTGACGACGGCGCGCTATCAAACGGCCGGAGGCAACTCGATTCACAACACGGGAATCGAACCGGACATTTTCGTGGAATGGTCGATCGAAGATCAACTGGAAGCGTGGGAGACTTACGGCCCGCCGGTAGACGGCATTCACCCGAAGGATCCACAGCTGCGGCGGGCACTCGAAGTGCTGCAACAGCAAATCAAGCAGAATCTGGGGGCGTTTTCGATTTCCCCGGCTGCGTGAGGATGGGGTCACGCTGTGTTCCCGATTGGCGAATTGACGCTCATGGTCCTCAAGTCCGCGGTTGTTTCGATGACGGAACCGTCGTTCCTGCTGATCTTCGGCGCCGTACTGTTTTTGGTCTATACGCAGTACCGGCGCATGGCAGCGGCTGAACTCCAAATGTACGGCACGATTATCAATCCGCCGGGTGCTCAACTGCTCAATGCCATCTGGGCAGGTTTGGCGGGCGGTGCGGTTGGAACCGTCTTGTTCGTTTTCCCGGGCATTGCGTTGCCAGGCCCGGGGATTTACTATATTTGGATGATCGCCCTGCTGCTCGCCCTCATCCATCCGCGCTTCATTTGTTTCGCCTATGGCGGAGGGTTGGTCGCCCTTTCGTCACTGCTGTTCGGCGAACCTCAAATCAATGTGGGCGCGTTGATGGCGCTTGTGGCGGTTTTGCACCTCGTCGAAGCCGTCTTGATCCGTCTACAAGGTGCCCGCAACGTGACGCCCGTCTACACGCGGCGCTCCGACGGACGGGTGGTCGGCGGCTTTTTGCTCCAGAAATTTTGGCCGTTGCCTTTCGTTGCCCTGCTGGGGGTTATCGTAGCCGGTGAACTGCCGGAAGGGGCCGGTTTGGCCATGCCCAACTGGTGGCCGCTGATCGGCGCTCCCGATGCCAGCCGACCGGGCCTTTCGTCGTTCTTCATGCTGCTGCCGGTTGTCGCTGCGCTCGGCTACGGAGACATCGCCCTGACGTCCTCTCCCCAGGCAAAGGCGCGCCGCACGTCACAACACCTGCTCATCTACAGTTTGTGCCTGCTCTTTTTGGCGGCGCTGGCGAATACGCATTTTTTGTGGGCGCTTGCTGCGGCGCTTTTTTCACCACTCGCTCACGAGCTGGTGATCTATTTGGGGCGCTACCAGGAAGAAAAAGGCGAGCCTGTCTATACTGCTGAAAAAGGCGCCGTGATCCTGGCCGTGTTGCCCGATTCGCCTGCGAGTGCCATGGGGTTGCGGCCTGGCGACATTATCCGCACGGTAAACGGATATCCCATAGCCAACCGTCACGACGTACTGCAGGCGGTCAGCCCTTGGGCGTTTGAGTTGACGGTCGAGGTGGAAGACGGCACGACGGGGGAAAAGCGGGTGGTGCGCCATCAAGGCCGGGTACCTCCGATTGGTGTGATTTTTGCTCCCGAAGGTCATGAGCAGCCGTTCATGCATTTGAACCAGCCCGGTTGGATTGTTCGATTGTGGCGGCGTCGCATGCAGGCGAAAAACCAAGGATAACTTGGCGGAGCCACGGGGGTGGGCACGGATGGCAAGCAGCAAGGCAGTGGGCGCTTCAACCGTCGGGATCTACGGAAGCCATGTCGTGTGCAAGGCGGTGCTGGTCATGGTCATGTTTACGCTGCTTCTCGGGATGACGGAAACCGCTGCAGGCCAGGAGCTGGACATCCCCGTTCCGCGCCGCCAGTGGGAACCCGTACCGGAAGGGAAAGCGCGGCTGGCCATCGTCATCGACGACTGGGGTTACGCCTGGTCGGCAGCCGATGCGTTTCTGGACTTTCCTGCACCGTTGACCTTGGCGGTGATTCCGCACCTCACCTTTTCCGATCGCCACGCCCGCCAAGCCCGCGAGGCCGGATTCGATGTCTTGCTCCATCTGCCGATGGAGCCGTGGGGAGGTTTGAGCCGGGTCGAGCCAGGGGCCATCGCCGTGTCGATGAGCGACGAAGAAATCCGCGAAACGGTTCTGCGTGGGCTGGAAACCATCCCTTGGGCGATTGGCGTCAACAATCACATGGGATCGACGGCAACCGAAGATCCGAGAGTGATGGCCGCCGTGCTCGAAGTGATCGATGAAGGTGGTTATTTCTTCCTCGACAGCATGACGACGCCCAACAGCGTTGTCGAGGAGGTGGCGGAGTCGATGGGCGTGCCGTTTTTGATCAATCAGACGTTTATCGACTCCGATTTTGACCCTGATGCGATGCATGCCCGGCTGCTGAGCATCGGACGGACGGCACAACGGCAGGGCAGCGCGGTAGCCATTGGCCACGTGCATCCGGCGACGATTGAGGCCTTGTATCGCGCCCTCCCCGAACTGCAGCAACGGGGCATCGAACTGGTGCATATCTCGGCGTTGCTGCCTGACGTGCCGAAAGTGAAAGAATTTGGTTTGGCGCCGGGAATTCAACAAAAGAGCGAGCAGACGGTCGAAGGCGAGAAAACCCTTCCATCGCAGCTTTTCAGGGGGCCGAATCGCGTGGCAAAGTATGCAGGCAGACGTTCCGTCCAAGGGGGCATGTCGAGTGAATAGGGGGAAGCCGTTTCGAGTCGTATCTCCTTATGAGCCTGCCGGGGATCAGCCCAAAGCCATACGCGAGCTGACTGAAGCCCTGCAGTCCGGCGAGCGCATGGTGACGCTTTTGGGAGCCACGGGCACCGGGAAAACCTTTACCATGGCCAAAGTGATCGAGGCGCTGCAGCGCCCCACGCTCGTCATGGCTCACAACAAAACGCTGGCGGCTCAGTTGTGCAGCGAATTTCGGGAGTTGTTTCCCGAAAACGCCGTCCATTATTTCATCAGCTATTACGACTACTATCAGCCTGAGGCGTACGTACCGCAAAGCGACACGTACATCGAAAAGGACGCGTCGATCAACGACGAGATCGATCGCCTGCGCCACGCAGCGACGTCGGCATTGTTTGAACGGCGAGACGTCATCATTGTCGCCAGCGTTTCGTGCATCTACGGCCTGGGTGCGCCGGAAGACTACGTCGGCATGACGTTGTCGCTGCAGCACGGCGAGCTGCGTGATCGCGACACGCTCTTGCGGCGATTGATCGGCATCCAGTATGAGCGGAACGATGTCACGTTCAAGCGCGGGAGCTTCCGGGTGCGGGGAGATGTCGTCGAAATTGTTCCCGTCTACCACGAAAACGTATTTCGCATTGAGTTCTTCGGCGACGAAATTGATCGGATTTTAGAGTTGGACCCTTTGACCGGAGAAATTTTGGACGAGCCCGAAACGATCACCATCTATCCAGCAACGCACTTCGTAACCACTGAAGAAAAGCTGAAGCGAGCGATTGCGTCGATCGAGGCCGAGCTGGAAGAGCGCCTGGCATATTTTCGGGCTGCAGGGAAGGAACTTGAGGCGCAGCGTCTGGAGCAGCGCACCCGGTACGATCTCGAAATGCTGCAGGAAATGGGCTACTGCTCGGGCGTCGAAAACTACTCGAGGCATTTGGCGGGGCGGGAACCGGGTTCGACGCCGTCAACGCTGCTCGACTATTTTCCTCAAGATTACTTGATGTTCATCGACGAATCGCACGTCACGATTCCCCAAATCAACGGCATGTACAACGGCGACCGCTCGCGCAAGGAAGTGCTCGTCGAACACGGTTTTCGTTTGCCTTCGGCGTTGGACAACCGTCCCTTGAAATTTGAGGAGTTCGAGAACCACATCAATCAGGTCGTGTTTGTCTCCGCCACGCCGGGACCGTACGAAAAAGAGCACAGCACCCGGGTGGTCGAGCAGATTATTCGACCGACGGGCCTGCTCGATCCCGAAATCGATGTGCGTCCCATTGAAGGACAGATTGACGATTTGCTCGCCGAGATTCAAGAGGTCACGGCGCGGGATGAGCGCGTGCTGATCACAACACTGACCAAGAAAATGGCGGAAGAGCTTACCGATTACCTCGCTGAGGCAGGTGTTCGGGTGCGGTATTTGCATTCGGAAATCACGGCCATCGAGCGCCAAGAGATTATTCGTGATCTTCGGCTCGGTGAGTTTGACGTACTGGTCGGCATCAACTTGCTGCGTGAAGGACTCGATTTGCCGGAGGTTTCGCTCGTAGCCATTCTCGACGCCGACAAGCAAGGCTTCTTGCGCTCCGCTACGTCGCTGATCCAGACGATCGGGCGGGCCGCCCGCAATGCGAACGGGCGGGTCATCATGTACGCCGACGAAATCACTGAAGCCATGCGTACGGCGATCGACGAGACCAATCGGCGTCGTGCGATTCAAATGGCGCACAATGAGAAATACGGCATTACACCGGAAACCGTCCGCAAGCGCGTGTATGAAGTCATTCGAGCGAACGAAGCGGAGGCGCGCGAAGAAGCCGAGCAGGCCAAGACGGCCGCCGCTGCCATGGGCAAAAACGTGGCCGACATGTCAGCGAAGGAGCTGGCCGAATACATTAAGTCGCTGGAAGCGCAGATGTTTCAGGCGGCCGAAGAGCTCGAGTACGAACGAGCCGCGCAGCTGCGGGATCAAATCAGCGAGTTGCGGGAAGTGTTGCTGGAAGTCGGTTGATTATTGAGTATAAACCCTTATAGGAAAATCCTCCTACGGGGAGAAAAGTACTTACGTCCCACTTCTACGTTGAGTGCACAAGCTCTCTCGGACTTGTGGACTCGTCTTAGAAGAACACCCCAAAAGGAGGATGTATTGATATGATTCAGGGTTCAAAGCGTGTGTCACTCGCTCTCGTCGTTATGTCTCTCGTTGTCTTTTCAGCAGCAAGTATTGTCGGAGCTGAACCGTTGGCTGAGGCCCTTGTATTCTTGGGATAGCGCCGGTGAGCTGAGCCAGTGGTATCGCTGGAAGTGCAACGGCGATTTGACGGGTTTCGGTGCCGAAGCGTACGACGCGGTAGTTAGCTCGGCCTTGCGGCTGAACAATGCGGCACGGACACGGCATGCTTAAAGGCATGGTATGTCAACCGTGAATACGAAGGTGTCTTGGGATCCATCCGCTTTGACGCTGTCGGCGATGCCCATTACGCCGTAACCTTCCGTATTCTCCAAAACGGTCAATTCATCAACCTCTAATACGAATGGCGGGGACCGACTGTTGTTCGGTCCCAGCTTCATTTTACGCACGCGCCGGAATGATACCGTCTCCCCGAATGGGCAACAATAGGTGTAACGATTGCCGCATGTCATCAGGATATACCGAGTCGTACGTATGTTGGGAGCTCAATCGCTCGAGGCAAAGCAGCGGGGGAGATGGTCATCGCGGGCAGCGAAGTAATATGGCAACTTCTGCTTATCGTTGTCCTCATCGGGGTCAACGGTTTTTTTGCTCTGGCTGAAATTGCCCTGGTGACGATTCGACCGACACAAATCGCAAGCCTTGTGGAACAAGGAGTGCCAGGGAGTCGTCTTCTCCAGCGATTAACGAAAGACCCCAGCCGTTTTCTTTCTGCGATTCAGGTCGCCATCACGCTGTCGGGTTTTTTGGCCAGCGCATCAGCCACCGCGACGATAGCTCAGCCGTTCAGTGAGCACATGCAAGCTCTCGGTCTACCTCCCGCATCAACCCGGTGGATCGCCATTGTGATCGTTACGGTGGGAGTCAGCTACTTATCCCTTGTGTTCGGTGAACTCGTGCCTAAACAGTTGGCGTTGCGCCGTCCGCAAAGCGTTGCTCTGTTTACCGTTCGCCCTGTAGAATGGCTCGCCTATGTATTCAGCCCGATCGTTTGGGCACTATCCGCTTCGACCCGGCTCGTACTGAAAATATTGCGCGTGCGCGTTGAGGAAACGAGCACCCGCCTTTCCGAAGAAGAATTAAAGCGCCTCGTGTTTGAGCAAAAATCACTGGAAGAAAAGGAAAAACGCATCATCGATTCCGTCTTTCGCTTCGGCGACACGCTTGTGCGGGAAGTGATGGTACCTTGCACCGACGTTTGTGCACTTCATGAATCAACTACATTAACGGAAGCCATGGAAGCGATTCAGCGAACAGGCTTCTCCCGCTTTCCGGTGTATGCCGAAACCTTGGACGACGTCATCGGCATGGTCACGGCTAAAGATGTGCTCGCCGCTTTATTGGAACCGCATGAGGGGCTCACCGTTGCTGATATATGCCGCGATGTGAAGTTTGTGCCGGATACGCAAAATGCACTGAATTTGCTGCAGGAGCTGCAGCAGACGCGGACGCACCTAGTCGTGGTCGTCGATGAATATGGCAGCATGGCAGGGATCGTAACATCAGAAGATCTGATTGAGGAGATTGTCGGTGAAATTCACGACGAAACGGATCCCGTAGTTGAAGATCCCGTCATCCCGTTAGGCGACGGTACGTTCAGTGTCGACGCGGGGTTGCGGATTGAAGACGTCAATGATCGGCTCGGAACGAACATCGTGGCGGAAGATTTATACGAAACACTTGCCGGCTACCTCATCACGCGTTTGCAGCGAATTCCGTCCGTGGGCGATACGGTTGAAGACAATGAACTTGTCTTTACCATTCAAGCGATGGAAGAAAATCGAATCGAAAGAGTTCACCTGGCGAGGGTAAACCCTTCGAAACAGAAAGCGGATCTCAAGTGAGCGATACAACGCTTGGGGCTTAGTGAATGGCGCACCGCCAATTTGGGCGACTTGCTTTGGTACGTGATCTACCTGTCGGCCTTTCCTCCCATCTTGGTGGGTTGAATCATCCCTGTGCGTCTCAGCCACCACATCATGAAGTGCGCTGTCAAAGCGTACAGCAGTGCGCTGGCGAAGAAGGGAATCGTAATATCCCAATCGTACAACACGCCCGCCAGCATCGGTCCCAGCACACGGCCTAAGCTGTCGAACGAAGTTTGAACCCCCAAAGAAACGCCTTGCTCAAAACGTGTTGTGGTCGAAATAGCTGCGGTCACCGCGGGCCGCGCTAGGCTCATGCCGCTTGTACTGACCATGACGAACAACATCGCCACCCACAATGCGGGGGAAAGGGCCAGACCGATAAAGCCGATGCCGCCGACAACGAGAGCGATGACAATCGTCCGGTCTTCACCGTAACGCCGCGTGATGCGTCCGACGAGGTAGCCTTGGAAAAAGGCCGAGGCAATGCCGACGAGCACGAATGCGCCGGAGGCCGTTCGCTCGTCTACGAAGAAGCGATCAGCGAGGTAATAGGACAAAAACGACATGATGCTCGCATTCCCCAACATGACGATCAGCGTGATCGCGAGATAAGGCGCGATGGGACTGGCGAGCGCTTGTACGATGGTCTTCAGTCGGGATTCGGTTTGGCTTTCCGACTCCGTTTGAGCTTTGGATTCTGGCAGCATACGCCAGCAGCCGAGTGTGGTCAACAGAGCGAGCACGCCGCCGGCGATGAAGGGCAGAGCGCTGCCCCAGGCACTGAGCAGGCCTCCGATGGCCGGACCAACGACGAAGCCTAATCCAACGGCCGCACCCATGAGCCCCATCACTTGGCTGCGGTTTTCGCGCGCCGTCAGATCGGCTGCATAGGCTTGCGCCGTGGGAATGGCGGCGGCAGACAGCGTTCCCCCGAGGATGCGGATGAACAGCAGCCATTCATACGTCGGCGCAATGGTCATGGCAAAGAAGCTGATGGTGAGGCCGATCGTTCCGACCATGAGGATGCGCCGCCGGCCGACGCGGTCCGATACGGAGCCCCAAAAGGGAGAAAACAAAAACTGGGTCAGTGCGTAGCTGCCCGTCAGCAAACCGAGCTGACGCCCGTCGGCGCCGAGCTCTCGCGCCAAAAACGGCAGCAGCGGCAACACAATGCCGAAGCCGACGGACACCAAAAACACGACACCGAACAGAAGGTATAAGCGCGGATCACGCGGCAATGCTCGAGCCAAATGAGTTGAAACTCCTTTCCGGCATGGGAATGCCGCCATAACGGCAGAATGCTTGTCCGTATGCTAGAATAACATTGTTGCTGCTGTCTTGCTACTCGGCCGTGCTTGCAAGCGAGTCAGGGGGCTTTATTCGTGAGCAAAGAATACATCCGGATCAAAGGCGCACGTCAACACAACTTAAAAAACATCGACGTGGAAATCCCGCGGGACAAGCTCGTGGTCATTACGGGGCTTTCCGGATCGGGAAAGTCGTCCCTTGCGTTTGATACCATTTACGCTGAGGGACAGCGCCGCTACGTCGAATCGCTGTCGGCGTACGCACGGCAGTTTCTCGGTCAGATGGACAAACCGGATGTCGACTTTATTGAAGGTCTGTCCCCGGCCATTTCCATCGACCAGAAGACGACGAGCCGCAATCCGCGCTCAACGGTCGGCACCGTCACCGAAATTTATGACTACTTGCGCCTTCTTTTCGCCCGCATCGGCAAGGCGCACTGCTACCAGTGCGGACAGCCGGTCAGTCAGCAGACCGTCGAGCAAATTGTCGACCAAGTAATGGCATTGCCTGAACGCACCCGTGTCCAGATTCTGGCACCGGTTGTGCGGGGCCGGAAAGGCGAACACAAAAAGCTCCTTGACGAAATCCGCCGCGACGGCTACGTGCGTGTGCGGGTTGACGGCGAAATTCGCGAGCTGAACGAAGAAATCAGCCTGGAGAAGAACAAAGTCCACACCATTGAAGTGGTCGTCGACCGTATCATTGTACGCGAAGGCGTGGAAGGCCGTCTGGCCGATTCGATTGAGACCGCGCTGCGTCGTGGCGACGGCGTCGTATTGATCGACGTCGTCGACGGCGAGGAAATGCTCTTCTCTGAGAAGTTCGCCTGTGTGACGTGCGGCATCGGTTTCGAAGAGCCTTCCCCGCGCCTGTTTTCATTCAACAGCCCTTACGGCGCCTGCCCGACGTGCAGCGGTTTGGGCAGCCGGATGGAAGTCGATCCGCAGAAAGTGCTCGACATGCGGTTGTCCATTGCCGACGGCGGCATCGTGCCGTGGGCCAACAGTTCGAGCAAGTGGCTGTGGGGAGTTTTGAGCGGTGTATGCGCAAAGTACGGCATCGACCCGGACGTCCCCATCGGCGAGCTCGACGCCGAGCAGCAAAACATCCTTTTGTACGGGTTGGGCGATGAAGAAGTCGTTTTCGAATACACCAACAGCCGCGGCCAAACCCGCTATTTCAGCTCACATTTCGAAGGCGTGATTCCGAGCCTCGAGCGGCGTTTGCGCGAAGTGCAGTCTGAATGGGCGCGGCGTGAAATCGAGCAGTACATGACCATTCGACCGTGCCAAGACTGCAACGGAACGCGTCTGCGGCCCGAAAGCTTGGCTTTTACGGTCGGCGGCAAGAACATTGCGGAAGTGACGGCGCTTTCGGTTGCACAGGCGGTGCGGTTCTTTGAAACGCTTGAGCTCGCTGAGCGTGAGCGGCTCATCGCCAATCAAGTGCTCAAAGAGATTCGCGAACGGCTGGGCTTTTTGGAGAACGTCGGCCTGGCGTACCTCACGCTCGATCGATCGGCGGGTACGCTTTCCGGCGGCGAAGCGCAGCGCATTCGCTTGGCGACGCAAATCGGTTCGAGCCTGGTCGGTGTGTTGTATATTCTCGACGAACCGAGCATCGGCTTGCATCCGCGCGACAACAGCAAACTGCTCGCTACACTCAAGGGGCTGCGCGACTTGGGCAACACGGTTGTCGTGGTCGAGCACGACGAGGAGACGATGTTGGCGGCCGACTACATCATCGACGTCGGACCGGGGGCGGGTGCTCACGGCGGGCGCATTGTCGCCGCCGGCACACCCGAAGAAGTGATGCAAGTGCCGGAGTCCATCACCGGGCAGTTCTTAAGCGGGAAGCGCCAAATCCGGGTGCCGTCGATTCGCCGCAAACCCCAAGGCAAAGCGATCAAAGTCATCGGTGCTGCCGAGAACAACTTGAAGCATATCGATGTGACGTTTCCGCTCGGACTGTTCGTCTGCGTGACGGGGGTTTCAGGCTCCGGGAAGAGCACGCTCGTGAACGAAGTGCTGCAGAAGCAGTTGGCGCACGTACTGCACCGGGCTGCGGAACGCGGCGGGCGGCATGAGCGCATTGAGGGTATTGAATATCTGGATAAGGTCATCAACATCGATCAGTCTCCGATCGGACGCACGCCGCGCTCGAACCCGGCGACGTACACGGGAGCTTTTGACAGCATTCGGCAGCTGTTCGCCGAGACGCCCGACGCGAAGATGCGGGGCTACAAGCCGGGACGCTTCAGCTTCAACGTGAAGGGCGGGCGCTGCGAGGCGTGCAAAGGCGACGGCATCATTAAAATTGAAATGCACTTTTTGCCCGACGTTTACGTGCCGTGTGAAGTGTGCAAAGGCAAGCGCTATAACCGAGAGACCCTTGAGGTGAAGTACAAGGGCAAGAGCATTGCCGATGTGCTCGACATGACCGTTGACGAAGCATGCAGGTTCTTCGAAGCCATTCCGGCCATTCACCGCCGCCTGCAAACGTTGGCGGACGTCGGGCTCGGTTATATTCGCTTGGGACAGCCCGCCACGACCCTGTCGGGAGGCGAAGCGCAGCGGGTGAAACTGGCGACCGAGCTGTCGCGCCGCAGCAACGGACGCACGTTGTACATTCTCGACGAACCGACGACAGGGCTGCACGTCGCCGACATCGAGAAACTGCTCGCGGTATTGCAGCGCTTGGTCGACAACGGCGATACCGTGCTCGTGATCGAACACAATCTCGATGTCATTAAAACGGCCGACTGGGTGATCGACTTGGGTCCCGAAGGCGGCGACGGCGGCGGGACGGTTGTTGTCGCAGGGACGCCTGAGGAAGTCGCTCAATGCGAGGCGTCACATACGGGGCGCTTTTTGCGGCCGCTGTTGGCGGAGGCCGCCCGGAGCCGCGAGGAGCTCCTAGACGGTTCGCACGATGCGGCCGGTGCCGGTATGGTCGCCGATGGCGGTCAGACGTTTGTGGCACGGGTCGCCGAAGAGTAACATCGGGCTTTCGGAAGGAGGTGGAGCGCCGCTGCCGCGCCATGACCATGGTTACACCGGAGAAGCTTAACGCCATTCCAGACAAGCCGGGCGTCTATTTGATGAAGAATGCCGCAGGCGACATCATTTACGTCGGCAAGGCGATTTCGTTGAAAAACCGCGTGCGCTCCTACTTTCAATCCAAAGGAAAGCACGATTCGCCGAAAGTGCGTCTGTTGGTCAAGCAAATTGCCGACATCGACTACATCGTCACATCCAACGAAGTCGAAGCGCTGATTCTCGAATCGACGCTGATTAAAGAGCAGAAGCCGCGGTACAACGTGCGGCTGAAAGACGACAAAAACTATCCCTACATCAAGGTGACCACTGATGAAGCCTTCCCCCGGGTGATCGTCACCCGCAGGCTGGAAGAAGACGGTCGCATGTTCGGTCCGTTCGCCGATGCCGGTGCCGTCCGCATGACGCTCAGTTTTTTGCGCAAGCACTTTCCGCTGCGCACGTGCAGCCTGAATTTGAGCGAGCGTCGAGACTATCGCCCTTGCCTGTTGTACCACATCGGCCGGTGTGGCGCGCCGTGCGCCGGTCTGCAATCGGCCGAGGAGTACAACAAGCTCGTGGAAGAAGTATGCCTGTTTTTGGAAGGGCGCCACGACCGCCTCATTCCGGAAATCGAACGCCAAATGAAAGAGGCCGCCGCGAACCTGCAATTCGAACGGGCGGCTCGCCTGCGCGATCAGATGCGTGCGATCCAACGGATCGCCGAGCGCCAACAAGTGGTTTCGCCGCATCTCGAAGACAGCGACGTCATCGGTGTCGCCCGGGAGGGAGCAGTCGCCGGCGTTCAGATCTTTTTCAGCCGGGGCGGCAAGCTCATCGGCCAGGAAAACTATTACCTCGACGCCGAGATGGAAGAAGACCGGGTGGAGATTTTGCGGGCGTTTCTCAAGCAGTTTTACGCCGGGGCGGCTGTCATCCCGCCGGTGATTCTCGTGCCGGATGAGGTGGAGGACGCTGCGGGCATCGCCGATTGGCTGAGCGAACGCCGCGGCAAGAAAGTCCGTCTGCACGTGCCGAAGCGGGGCGAAAAGCGCCGTCTCGTCGAAATGGCGATGGAAAATGCCGCCGTCATGCTGAACGACTACCTTTCCAGGGAAAACCGCCGTGTAGCCGCCAACCAGATGGGCCTGGAACAGCTGCAAGAGTTGTTAGGACTGCCCGATTTACCGCGGCGCATCGAGGCGTACGATATATCCAATCTGTTCGGTACCGATGCGGTCGGCTCGATGGTCGTGTTGACCGACGGCGTGCCCGACAACAAGGAGTACCGTCGGTTCAAAATCCGCACCGTGCAAGGCTCCAACGACTACGCGATGATGCAGGAAGTCATTCGGCGCCGCTTCATGCGCGGCTTGAAAGAGCGGGAGGAAATTCAAGAGCTCTCCCCGAAACAACGAGCCGAGGCGATGAAGCAAGCTCGTTTTGCATCGTTTCCCGACCTTATCATCATCGACGGTGGCCGGGGCCAGCTCAACGCCGCCCGGGCTGCCTTGCGTGATTTGGATCTGGAAGATTTGCCCATAGTCGGTTTGGCCGAACGGCTTGAAGAAATCTATACCGTCGAGGAAGACGAGCCGATTCGTCTGCCCGACGACAGTCCGGCGCTGCATTTGATGCAACGAGTGCGCGATGAAGCACATCGATTCGCTCTGTCCTACCACCGCCATTTGCGGAGCGTGCGAGCCCGACGATCGGTTCTCGATGAAATTCCCGGCATCGGTCCGAAGCGAAAGAAGGCGCTTTTGCAGAAGTTCGGATCGGTCAAGGCTTTGCGCCAAGCGTCGGTTGAAGAAATGGCCTCGGTGCCCGGCATCTCTCTAGAACTGGCCCAACGTATTCACAATCAGCTGTCGTAAGCGGCGAATTGCCATGCCTTTAGGAGGCGATGCCATTGATGCATGCGATGCGAGCTCGTCCACGTGCCGCAGTGCCCGCCTGGTTGGTCCTCGCGCTCTGTACGCTCTTCTGGCTCGGCGCAACCCAGCGCAGCGAAGCGTTTTTGCTCAACCTCGGCTACCAAACGCTGCGTTTGCTTGAAAATGCCGATCCGATTTCCCATGACATTACGCTGCGCTTGAATCCCGAAACCAAAGAGGCTTATTTCACCGACAAGTTCACCATCGCGGCGCAAAAAAACATCGGCGACTTTTATGTCCTCCTCGGGCATGACTACGTCTTGGAACGCGCCGGAACCGTTGACGGCGAGGTCTTGTCCCATCGCGTTTATATTCAGTGGGCATCGCTTCCTTTCACGATTTACCGTATTAACTTTGCCGAACGGGTTGCTGCCGGGGAAGAAACGACGGTGGTGTTGGAGTACCGCCTCGGGCCTGACACCGTGAAAACCGTCTCGCCGTTCGTCACGGACGACCTGTTCATTGCAATCGTCACGATGTTTTGGTATCCTCAGATGCCCGGCGAGTCCTTTTTCGAAGCGACCGTGCATATGGAGGGGCCGGACGATTGGGTCATGATCGGTGAGGGAGAGCCGCTCGAAGGCACGAACGGCAGGTCTTGGCGAACGGTGGCTCCGGTGACCGGATTGAATTTCGTGGCAGGTTGGTTTGAGCCGGTGGAAATGTCGGCGGAGTCGTGGCGCGTGGTTGGCTGGCGCGCTCCGGGCTGGGGCCGTTACCTCGAAGAAATGATGGAACACACGGTCGGTGCCATGCGTTTTTACGAATCGCTGCTCGGGCCCTTGGGCCTGGAACGCCTCGACGTTGTTTCGCTGCCCATCTACCTTGGCGGTTCCTTGTCTCAGTTCTCCGGCTGGATGTTCGATGAGTACATGACTTCCTACGGCATTCGGGACACCGCACTGCGGGCGTATATGGCCGGTCATGAAGTCGCACACAAGTGGGTCGGCTACCGGGTTGGATTTGAAGTGCTCGGGACAACTTGGCTCCAAGAGGGCCTCGCGGATTATTTGGCATTTTTGGC
>CALKAQ010000029.1 GCA_937983075.1 uncultured bacterium
GAGCGGGGACACAGTGAGATCGTGCGCGCCGGCGATATGGTGTATGCGTTGTTTCCCGTTCTCAGTTATGAGGGGGACGTACTTGCCCTTATTGGAGTATTTGAAGATGTATCCGACTACACGTTCATGATGAGTAACCATATACAGCGTCTCGTTGCCCTCGTCACACTGATCGGACTGGCGTGCGCGGGAGCCGTCGCGTCATTGGCGGGGATGATGAGTCGCCCAATCGTGGAAGTGAAAAACCAATTAGATGCTCTCGCAGGAGGCGGCGCCGACTTAACCAAGAAGCTTTCCGTTCGATCAAGGGACGAAGTCGGACAACTTGCAGCTGCCTTCAACCGCTTTCTCGATAGTCTTAATGCAATGATTCGCGAGGTGCGAGAAACCGAAACACACATCGTTAAAGAAGTTCATGGGCTGAAACTGATTGCGGACAAATCGACACAAGAAACGGAACGAATCACGTTCACCATTCATGAGGTTGCTCAAGGAGCTCATCAGCAAGCCGGCAACCTTGCGGAGACAACGCAAACGATACAACAGCTGGGCGACGGCATCGACCTCATCGCTGCCGGAACTCGCGAGCAGTTATATCAAGTTCAGCGGGCTACGGAGCTGATTCATGCAATGGCCGAGACATTCGAGTCGGTGTTGCAGCTTTCCAATGAGGTAGCGGTTGCATCGGAGGAAGGAGTTCAACGCGCAAACGACGGAGCTCAGGCCGTGCAAGAAAGTGTGCTGAGCATGGAGTGTATCCGTTCGACAACACAAAGCGCTACTGAAAAAGTGCGAGAGCTGGGCGAACAATCACGGAAGATTGGGGACATTATCCGAATCATTACCGATATTGCTGATCAAACCAATTTACTTGCCATCAACGTAGCAATCGAAGCGGCCCGGGCCGGAGAGCACGGGCGGGGGTTTGCCGTTGTGGCGGACGAAGTGCAGCGGTTGGCGGTGACGTCGGCCGAATCAGCACAACAAATCAGTGAACTGGTGGAAACCATTCAGCAAGGTGTGCGCGACTCGGTGGATGCAATGGCCGCGATGATGAAAGAGGTGGAACTCGGTTCTGAGAATACCGCCAGGGCTGGAGGCGCTTTTGAAGACATCTTGGAAGCGATTGAACGCACCGATAAGAGGGCACAAGAGATTGCCGAGACGGCGAACCGAGTCTCCGTGCAGACCCAAGCAGCGGTACAAACGATGTCCGAAGTCGCAAGAATTACCGGTGAGGGAGCCGCGGCGACAAAGCAGATGGCCGTCTCCAGTGAACAAGTGGGTGAGACGATCGGAACGGTTGCTGCGGTTTCAGAAGAAACGGCAGCTGCCAGCGAAGAGGTGGCCAAAGCTGCGGAACAAATCCAGCGGGCGAGCCATGAAATGCAACTTGCCATTGAGTCGTTGAGCCATGTAGCTGAAAGACTGTCTGAGCTGATGAGCCGATTCAAACTTGCTGATGTCTGAGGTCGGAATGTAAACATTCCGACCTCAGATCTGGAATCTCCAATCGATCTACACAATAGCAGGCATGCAGCACAAAAGCGTCGAATTTAAATTTAATTCCCTCCGTTTTTGTAGGCAGAGATATCTGGCAATACAGCAAAGAAAGGGTGATTTGCAACGTAACTTGCGAATGTGTCGTTGGGTCGCAATTGCCGTCACTTCTGTAAAGGAGTCGCCTGTCTAACCCTTCATACAAGGAGCTGAAACCGTTGCGGATCACGTTAGGAAATAAGATAGCGCTAGGTTTTGCACTGGTCCTCGTACCGATGATTGTGGCGCTGTTGATAGGGCTAACCGGGTTTCACACGGACGTGGACACGTATGCCGAGGTGCTCGCGGAAGGGGAAGCTTTGATAAGCAGAGTGGCGGGCACCATGGATGAATACGAATCGCTCGTTCAGCAGATTGCTTCCGTTTCGAGCGCAGGTGAAGGTGAATTCGACCCACTGGCCATCGCCGGAGCACGTGAAGAATTTTTGCAGGCAGTACAAGCGATGAGCGACTATCAAAGCCGGCAGATGCAGGAACTGCAAAAAGTGCAGGATTCGCAAGCAGCTGCCGCCGCCGCCAATTTCAGCTTGCGGACGATCATGGTCACCACCGCGGGCATTTCTGTGTTGCTGGGAATCATCGCCTCCATCGCCCTGAGCTACAGCATTGGGCGCTCCGTCCGGCGAACCGCTGAGGCGGCTTCGCGCCTCGCGGAAGGCGACTTGACGGTCGGCGAATTGCCTGTATTTTCAAGCGATGAGATCGGCGAGTTGCAAGGCGCACTGAATCGCGTGTTTGTGAAGTTGCAAGAGTATGTTGAAAAGGTCCAGGGATCCGTTGCATCGGTTCTCAGTGAAGGGCAAAAGCTCCTCACCGACACCGACGCAGCCACCTCGGCCGCGGCGGAAATTGCTGCGGCGCTGCACGAGGTGTCTGAAGGAACGAATCAACAGCTGAACACCGTCGATGAAATTCAAAATTTCGTCGAACGTATCCGACAGGCAAAAGAGCAGATCGATCAGAGTATGCAGGAACAAGCGCAGGATGCGGAACATACCCGGACAGCCGTTCAGCACGCGGCGGAGCAAGCGGAACGGTTTGCAGCTGCGGCTCAAGAATTAGCGGCAGCCGCAGAGCGAAACGAAGCAAGGGCTCGGTCCGGCAGCGAAGCGCTGGATGGAATCGCCGAGAAAACGGCGGAAGTACACGAAGTCGGTTTGCGCTTGGCCACCTGTTTGGATGAGCTCACAGCACAGTCGCAAACCATGAATGAAGTGATGCAGCTCTCGCGTAAACTGGCCGACAAGGCGCAGCTTGTTTCGTTGGCGGCGATGGGGGCGGCGAACACGGGGGATGATAGATCGAACATCGCCATCATCGTCGCGGAGGTTCAGCAGATTGCACGACACACGGCTGAAGCGCGTGAGCTGATTGAACAACACATGACAGCGGTGCAGTCCGCTATGATGGCGACCGCAGAGGCCGTACAGGAAACCATTCCTCGGATTGAGGCGGCGGTGCAATCGGTTTCCAACGCACGCTCGGAATTGGACGAAGTGCTGCGAACCGCTGGGGAGACGAAACAAAAGATATTGGAGATATCCGCTTCCGCTCAGGAGCTCGTGCAGCTGAATCAAGCTTCACAAAGTGCGGCAGAAAAGATGACGGGTTCAAGCCATGTTTCGCCGGTGCTCGAAGAATTGACGGCATTGAGCGATCAGTTGGAGCAGGCGATCGCCGCAATCACTTCGGTTTCTCAAGCGACGGCAGCCACAACCGAGGGGGCAGCGGCTTCCGCCCTTCAGATACAGACGGTCGGGACTCAGATGCACGAAGCGATCGTGTCGCTGAATGCAATGGCCGAAACGCTCGCCGGTTTGACCCAACAATTTCAATGGCAGGTTGAAGAGCCCCCTCTTGACGCAGCCGACGTCGGAGCAGCCGGCGTCGGACCAGCCGCTGAGGAGCTCGTGGTCGAAGGGACCGTGGCCGAAGAGCCCGCGGACGAAGCATCCGTGGTCGAAGAAAGCATGGCTGAAAAGAGCACGGACGAAGAGACCGTGGTCGAAGAGGCGATGACGGAAGAAACTGCCGAAGAGAGGCAGAAAGTCCAAATTGAGTAGCCGTACTCAAGGGAAAGTCGACACCGCTAATTAAAGAAGAAGACACCGCGCTGTTGGCGGCGGTGTGTGGGGCTCTTGGCTGGGAAGGAAACAGGAGGGGGGGCTTCCCAGCCACCGACGCCCTCCTTCGCTTGTCCAAAGTTATATTCGGTGTTTTTGTAATGATGAATAATTTTGGAGTTTCTTTGCTTGGCGCGGCGGATATGACCGCTCGTCCGCCGCAGCGACTGACGCTCGGGATTATCGAGGCAGTCTTCCGGACACGTGACGGACCGAAGGAACATATTGGCGCTTCGATGGCGGCACACGGTCGAGGGGAAAGCGTACGGTGATGGTTGCACCGCGATTCGGTGAGGTTTCGATATGCAGGGTGCCGCCCTCTTCGAGCGTTCGGGCTTCAATAATGCGCAACCCAAGTCCGGACCGTGCTTTCTGAGGGTCAAAGCCGATGCCGTCATCGGTGAGGCTTACCAATAGTTCGTCTTGTTTCGTAATACCGAGGGTAATGTTGACCCGGGTCGCAATGGCGTGCTTGTGAATGTTGGCGAGCCATTCTTCGACAATGCGGTATATACACAATCGGTTGGAATCGCGAATGGCGTAGCGGCTGTTTTCATGGAAGGCACCGAGCGCGGCTGCGCGGTCCAATAGGGTGATTTCTTCGTCGGCATTTACTGAAATGTCGAGGACGCCGGCATATTGTTCGGCTAAGGATTGAATGGCTGGAATAGGCCCGCTGGCAACAACTACGGATGCAAACAGTGGCTTGCCCGCCGAATGTCGTTTTCCTGGACGTCAATGAGCCCCTTCTGGACTTTGTCCAGCAATGCAATGGCCTGTTCGCGGTCTTTGTCAATGAGTTGCACCGCTTGAGCGGTTTGATGGCTCAACAAGGCCAAACGCGCTTGCACACGACTATGCAGAAACTCGGCGACTTCTTGGCGCTGACGATCTTCGAGGCTGGCGAGGAGCCGACGCGCCGCCTGGAGTTCGGAGAGCACCGTTTCTTTTTGCCGCAAAGCATTTGCGTATTGCCGGGCATCGATGAATGTCAATGCGATGACGAATACAAAAAACCCGAAGGGCATCCAATGTGCCCGCCCGTAATAGCGATTGTAGTACAAGAAGTCCAGGAAGGCGGTGAAGATGAGGATGCCGACGCCCAAGAGCGTAATCAGGCCGCCCGGACGTTTACGAAGAAACGCCCTGACAGCGGTGTACACAAAGTAAATCATGAAGGACGTCAAGATGATCAAATACAGCGGCAAGGCTCGGGACGAAATGATCACGGGGACGGCAAGTGCCATCAAAGCGGTTCCCGCTCCGAGTCCCGCAGCGATGCGTGCAATCAGCGGCGAGGCGTCGAGGGGGGAACAAAATACGTGAAAACAGAGCAAACATGGCAAATGCGGCGAATCCCGCGGCGTACTCAATCCTCACATGCCATTCCCATGGGATGTTGGGAAAAGCCCAGGCAATGGGAATATCGCCCATGAGCGCCGTTCGTGTTGCCATGGTGACTCCGAGCAGGCCAAGCAGTACATTGCTTTGGTCGGTCGGGCGCAGAGCGAACCGAGTTGCATGGTAGAGAGCGAGAAATATGAAGCCTCCAAGCAGCAGCACGGAGATGAGCAGGCGTTTTGTAAGCTCTTGGTCCATTTGCGCTTCTTGCCCGAGCACCGGAGCATTCCACAGGCCACCGACGCGATGTGAAAAATTGGCGACTTGAAAGACGATGTCCAAAGTTCGCCCGGTCGATGTAAAGCGCACGACCGTTGGCTTGTATTGCGGCGTGGTGCCGGCGCCATTGTCTGCTACAGTACCGTTGGAAGCAACGAGAGCTTCATTGATCCACAGGCGATAGGCCGTTTGCTCGAATGGAATGTAAAGGGCGAGCCGTTGGTTTGCCTCATCAAGACGCACCCGCAAGCGGTATGTCGCATACCCCGTGGCAGCAAGTTTTTCGTCGTCGACGGTGTGGTTGTTCCAAGCGCCGGGGACTTTGATCCATCCGTCAGGTGCAGGTGCTTCATTGGCAAAATCGGCGGGTTCGAGAAAACGGTGCCAATAAAACTCCCATTCGCCGGCGAGTTGAATGGTGCCCGCAGTGGCAAAATGCCAGTTTGAAAGGTCTAAGAAACCTTCCGAAGCCGTCGGCTGCGCGTACCCAACGGCGAGCGGCAGCGACAACCAAATGGATGCGACTACGGCAAAGATGCCCAAAAATCGATTCATGGCTGCAAACCGGTGAGTGCAGGATTTTTCAGATGGCCGAGCTGCATGGGAAACAGCTCGGCTAAATACGCGAGCGCAGCCGCTACACGAGGTTGAATGTTCGAATGACTGTCGATGCCGATGACTTGATAAATGCGGGACAAATGGTTTTCCACCGTCCGATGGGATAGAAACAGCTGTTCGGCTATCGCCGCATTGGAATACCCCTGAGCGGTGAGATGAAGGATTTCTTTTTGACGTTCGGTCAACTTCGCCAAAAGACCTTTGGGTTCTTGCCCGGCATTCAACAGCGCTCGATCGGCGACGATTTCACCGTTGGCTATGCCAATGATGGCCCGCTTCAGGCTGTCCAAATCGCTTACGGCTGTTTTCAGCAAATAGGCGAAACCGCGATGTTCAAAGGCATCGAGGTGTGAAAGAATCGCGGGCAGCCGGTGATTGCTCAGGATGAGAATGCCGACGCCACGCATTAAGCTGCGCAGCCGATACGCAGTTTGCAGCCCGTTCCATTCACCGGGAAGTTGGAAATCAATGACGGCGGCATGAATTGAATCAGTCGCATCATTGCGGAGGCGCGTTTCGACCGCTTTGATGGCTTCTTCGCCGCTGTTGAATGCACCCCACACGGCAAATTCGGCGGACAGCGAGAGCGAGCAGTTCAGCATGTCGCGATAAAGCGGCTCATCTTCAATGACCAGAACTTGCAGTTGATTTCCAGCCTTAGCCAGAACCGTGGTACCCAACCCACTTATCGTCTAAGAAAATCAGCCGATCCGAAGGAAAATCTTTCCCGTCAACGGCCTGTATTTGGTTGAGAAAAAAGAAAATCCTTCCCATTTGCTCTATTTCCTTTAACTTAAGATCCACCGCGTTTTTGTCGATAAAAGTAGGGGGTACCAGGGGGTATCGGGGGTACGACGGCTAGGGACGCGGAGGTCAAATCAAAGCCTGTCAGCGTCCCGCAGCGTCGTGTGCCGCGGGAGGTGAGATCCGTGAAAGTGAATCAGGTTCAACCCGTGAAACTGAGCAACTGGGATGTGAACCATACTGCCTTGCCGCATGGCGAACAGGCGAGAAAAGCGGCTTCCGAAGTTGTGCGCCCGATTGACCGCATGGACAACAGCGTTCAGGAGAAGGTCAGAGAAGCCATCCAGGCGTTGAATGAATCGGCGCTTTTGGTTGGCCGTGATTTGGAGTTTGTCATCCATGAAGACACGGGGCGGACGATGGTCAGGGTAATCGACCGTGAGACGAAGGAACTCAGCCGCGAGATTCCGCCCGAAAAAATCCTCGATCTCATAGCCCGCATCAACGAAATGATCGGGTTGCTTCTCGATGAACGCGCCTAATTGATGGACAAAGTGGCGATGCGCAATACGCTCTATGCTGGCGGATGACACATTTGGAGGAGGAGACCGTCGATGAGTCTGGCTATCGATGGATTGGCGTCCGGCTTGGATACTTCGAACATTATAAGCCAATTGATGGAAATCGAGCGGCGTCCAATCAGGCTGCTTGAGGTCCGTCGCAATGAAATGCAACAGCGGATGGACGCCTGGCGTGACATAAACAGCCGCCTGAACCGTTTGGACAACCTCATGGCGGATCTCGTCCGCTCCGGCACCTATGAAGGCCGCAAGGTGACGAGTTCCAACGCGGACGTCGCAACGGCGACTGCGGCGAACCGTGCGGAGCCCGCCGTATACACCGTTGAGGTGGAGCAGTTGGCTACGGCGCATCGGCTGGCGATCGACGAGGCTGGTCTTTCGAATCTCGTTGGGGATATTCAAATCAACGGGGTTCGTATCACGGTCAACGAGGGTATGTCGGTGGCCGACTTGGCGGCTGCTATCAAAAATGCTGAGGACGACATCGGAGTCCGTGCGACGGTTATTGCTGGCACTCTCGTGTTGGAAAGCAAGACGACGGGTACAGAGGGTGCCATCAAGCTGCTCCGCCTAAATGGTGAAGAAAGTGTCGACATTACGGATCAATATCAGATGGACGGCGGGGAAGCGAAAGACGCTGTTTTCTTTATCAACGGCGTTAGAGTCGAACGCAGCAGCAACACGATCAGCGATGCGGTCGAGGGCATCACGTTTCATCTGCGTGATACGGGGACAACCGTCATCACGGTATCTCAAGACGTCGACGAAGTCATCAGCCGGATTCAGGCGTTTGTCGACCAGTACAATTCCGCCATGGAGTTCATGCGAGAGAAACTCGCCGAGGGTGCCATACTGCAGGGCGATGCCACGCTCATGCGTTTGCAGATGGGATTGCGCCAGGCGGTTCTTGACCGTGTGAGCACGAGCGGGGGACTGAACCAATTGGCGCAAATTGGAATCACCGCCACTCGGGAAGGCCGTCTTGAATTCGACCAGGCGAAATTCCGAGAAGCGTTTCAGGAAAATCCCTCCGCCGTCAAGGAGCTCTTCGCCGGGGACGGTGAGCATGGCGGGGCCATCGGTCGTGCGCGCGAGTATCTCAAAAACTACATTCAAGCGCAAACGGGCATCATTGCCGGACGTCAGGAGATGCTCAGCGGGCAGGTTGAAACCATTAAAGACAACATCGAACGTATGGAAGCTCGTTTGGAGCGCCGCGCTGAAATGTTGTACCGCCAGTTTGCGGCACTGGAACAAGCATTGGCTCAGCTGCAGAGCCAGAGCAATTGGCTGCAAATGCAGCTGCAGCAGTTCGTCCCGGCGGCTCGCTGATAGGCATAACGTGAACCAAACGTTATGCCTCTGGGCTTGACGATGAGTGGTCGCACCCTGTCATCGTTCAAGAGGGGGGTTTTTGGGTGACAAACACGGGATATCGGGCGTACCAAACAACTCGAATTGGAACTTCATCTCCTGAACAGCTCATTCAGCTCTTGTACGACGAAGCGTATCGTTCGGCAAAACTCGGTTTGGATGCACTCCAGGCAAACGACTTCGAAACGGCAAACAACCGACTCATCAAGGTGCAAGAAATTTTGACGGCATTGATGGGAGCGCTGGATTTCAACATTCCTTTGGCGCAGAACTTGTATCAGCTGTACGATTTCATTCACGATCGGCTCGTGCAGGCGAACGTGAAAAAAGATGCTGCATTGGTCGAGCAGGCGCTGCCGCTGCTCAAAGAGCTGCGGGATACGTGGGCCGAAATGCGGCGGGCCGGAATCGAGCAGCAGGCGGTGGCAGCCGGCGGAGCGGCGCGAGGAGGCTTTTCCGGTGACGCATAGCCAGGTTGCCGGAGAGCTGGAGTCGCTGCTGCAAGCGTACGATGCCCAGCTCGCAGCAGGACGGACGCTGTTGCAAGCCACACAGCGCGTGGCTGAAACCCTGGCCGTGATCGAAACGGGCGAAGCTGTTGGTGACGAAGCGGCCTTGGTTGACCGTTTGGTACAGACGCAAAATCGTGCGTTTGAAGAATTTCAAGCGACTGCGACGGCAAGTGAGCGAGCTGGGCAAGTTGTCCGGCGGCGTTTTGGGCTGCAAGCATGGGATTGGGATCAAATTCGCAGCGAGGTTCTGCTCGCGAACGGTTCAGGTGCAGCCGATGGAAGCGCACGGGATGCCGCAACGGATCTTATCTTCCGGTTGAACGAGAGACAGCAGGCTTTGGCTGAACTGATGCAAGAAGTTATGAAGCTGCAGACGAGCATCGAAGGCAATGTTCGGCATCATTTGCAGCGATTGAGCGACCGGTTTCGCATTATTCGGCAGGGAACGATGGCGGCTCGTGCCTACGATGCGGGTATGAAGGGCTATTCAAGAGCGTCTGCCATGTTCATCGATCGAACCCGCTAATGTCGCATCCATTGCCCCACCGTTGCAAAGTTGTCAGGTTGTCAGCTTTTTGTTGCCTCAGATATAATAAAAGGAACGTCCGGATAGTTGCTTTCAGGTCTGTGGTTGAAAGTCGATGCCAGCCGCAGGCGAAACGACCCACGTAAGACGGCTTAAAAAATCCTTCTCGCCGTCGATCATGGTGCGGCTTAGTGTAAGTCCTGCCTGCCATCAGTTGCCCGACTGAAGGAGTACCCTCACGGTTCGCTTGGATTTGGGGCGCTGCATGGTGGAGAGGAGTAGTCGTGAGAACTTCGGTTCAAGCAAACCTCCCAGCAGGCGAGTGTGGGGGCAAAGACCAGGTCAGCTGAAAGCGGCTTCCGGGCGCTTTTTTATGTTGTGAATGATTTTTGTTAAACGATGCAAGGACAATGTCCCGTGTCAAATGTCACAATTTTTTATGCCCGTGTGATAGATGGCAGGAGACACCAGAACCGCACTCGAATTGTACAAATAACCCGAGGGGCGTTTTGCTCCGGGGAGCATCCGCAAAAAGGGGGCCTTGCCTACCATGGGCACCGACACACTCAAAGTCATCGTGACGGGAAAAAATATAGCGGTGACACCGGCACTGCGTGAAAGGGCGGAAAAACGAGCTGAAAAAGTGCTCCGGTTTCTCCCAGGCTCGCATCCGGTCACAGTCGAAGTCGTACTGAGCGTGCAGCGGGAAGAACAAACGGCCGAAGTAACGGTGCAAATCGGCGGACTCGTCATCCGGGGTGAAAGCCGCACCAGCGACATGTATGCTTCCATAGACGCTTCGATGGACCGGGTGGAAAAACAAATTCGCCGCAACAAGTCCCGCTTGCAGAGGCGGTTGCAGCAATCGCCCAAACTCGCAGAAATCCCGACCAATGACGCAGTTGATACGGTTGAGGGCGAGGAATTGCCCCGATTGGTGCGGACAAAGCGTTTTGCGGTTAAACCGATGGACGTCGAAGAAGCCATTATGCAGATGGAACTTCTTGGGCACGACTTCTTTGTTTTCCGGAACGCTGAAACCGATGACGTCAACGTGTTGTATCGGCGCAGGGACGGCAACTACGGTCTCATCGATCCGGACTACACTTAAGCTAAGCTGGCCGGGTGTGGGAAAGGGCGGTCACTCGGCCCAGGATCATTGCATGCCGAGTGATCGCCGCCGGTATCGCGGAGACGATGGCCATAACTTGCTCTGAACAAATGCCTATGCCTGGCGTACGGCATTGCGGGGGTGGCACCTCGCTTTTTTCGTCTTCAGCCAAATCGTGCTCGAGCTGCTCATTAAAGGGAGTAAAGGAGCGCTTCACGTCAGTTGTGAGGGCAATTGGCGGCATGGTATAATGACAGGGGTCGCAGGCGCATCGTTGCGCCCTTTTATATTTTCTTGCCTCGGTAAACTAAATCGGCGTTCTCCGGGGACTGCGGCTCGCGAGAGGTGGTTGATTACTCCATGCTAACTGCAATTAAGAGACTGTTCGATCCAAGTAAGAAAGAATTGAAACGTCTCCAAGAAAAAGCTGCCGAAGTGAACCGCTGGGAGCCTGAAATTGAAAAGCTTTCGGATGAAGCGTTGGCGGCGAAGACGACGGAATTCAAAAACCGCATTGCCGCCGGCGAATCATTGGACGCGTTGTTGCCTGAAGCGTTTGCCGTAGTGCGAGAAGCGGCAAAACGAACCATCGGCCAGCGTCCGTATGATACACAAGTCATGGGCGGCATTGTGTTGCACGAAGGCCGCATTGCCGAAATGAAAACCGGTGAAGGTAAAACGCTGGCGGCGACTTTGCCGGTGTATCTCAACGCGCTGTTGGGCAAAGGCGTTCACGTCGTCACGGTGAACGACTACCTGGCGCGCCGTGACGCGGCTTGGATGGGCAATATCTACCGTTTCCTCGGTTTGAGTGTAGGTGTGATCGTGTCGGGACTTTCGTTTGAAGAACGACGCCACGCCTATGCTTGCGACATCACGTACGGGACGAACAACGAATTCGGATTCGACTACTTGCGTGACAACATGGTCATGCGGCCGGAACAGATGGTGCAGCGTGACCTACATTATGCGATTATCGACGAGGTCGACTCGATTTTGATCGACGAGGCGCGTACGCCGCTGATCATTTCGGGACAAGCCGAAGAATCCACCGATCATTACTACCGTTTCGCCAAGATTGCCCAGCGGCTCAAGCGCGACGAGCATTATACCGTCGACGAGAAGACGCGCCAAGTTGCCGTCACCGAAGAAGGCGTGGCCGAGGTGGAAAAGATACTCGGGATCGACAACTTGTATGCCGACGGCAATTTTGAGCTCGTTCACTATTTGCAGCAGGCGCTCAAAGCCGAATCGCTCTTCAAGCGCGACAGGGATTATGTCGTCAAGGACGGTCAAGTGATCATCGTCGACGAATTTACGGGACGCTTGATGTTCGGGCGCCGATATTCCGACGGATTGCATCAGGCAATTGAAGCGAAAGAGGGCGTCAAGATTGAACGGGAAACCCAGACGCTCGCTTCGATTACATTCCAAAACTACTTCCGCATGTACGAAAAGCTCGCCGGCATGACGGGTACGGCTAAAACCGAAGAAGATGAGTTCATCAAAATTTACGGCATGGACGTAGTCGTCATCCCCACCCATCGTCCCATGGTCCGTGAAGATTTGCCGGACCTCGTGTTCAAAACCACCGAGGCAAAGTTTAAAGCGATCGTCAATAAAATTGCCGAACTGTACGAAGAACGGCGCCCGGTGCTTGTGGGCACGTCGACGATTGAGCAGTCCGAACGCCTCAGCGCGGCACTGAAAAAGCGGGGAATTCCGCATCAAGTGCTGAACGCCAAGTTCCACGAAAAAGAAGCGGAAATCATTGCTCAAGCGGGAAGGCTGGGGGCTGTCACCATCGCCACCAACATGGCGGGTCGCGGTACGGACATCATGCTTGGCGGCAATCCGGACTTCTTGGCGAGGGAAGAGCTGAAAAAGAAATATCCGCCGGAAGTGGTGGCCGTGGCTGCCGACAAATTCCCGACCGACGACCCCAAGATTCTCGAGGCGCGCGCCGCTTACCAAGAGGCATATGCCAAGTTTAAGGCGGAGACGGATGCTGAGCGCGAGCAAGTTCTTGCCAAAGGCGGCTTGTTTATCTTGGGCACGGAGCGGCACGAAAGCCGCCGCATCGACAATCAGCTGCGGGGTCGTGCCGGCCGTCAAGGTGACGTCGGTACTTCACGCTTTTACGTATCGTTGCAGGACGACTTGATGCGGATATTCGGCTCCGATCGGGTTGCCGGCCTCATGGAACGTTTGGGTTGGAAAGATGATGATCCGATTGAGCACCCCCAGATCAGCCGCTCGATCGAAAACGCGCAGAAGAAAGTCGAAAGCAACCACTTCGAGCTGCGCAAGCAGATCCTTCAGTTTGATGACGTCATGAACAAGCAGCGCGAGCACATTTATCGCCTACGCCGTGAAGTGCTCATGGGCGAATCGGTGCGGGAAAAGATCGAAGGCATGCTCGACGATGAAGTTGCCCGTTCGCTGGACGCCCATTGCCCGGAAAAAACCTATCCCGAAGAGTGGGATCTCGACGGCTTTGTCGAGCGTCTGCATGAGCTGACGAATCAATCGATCCAATTGACGGCGGACGATTTGAAGGGCATGGGGCGGGAGGCCGTTCGAGAACGGGCTCTCCAAGCGCTGAAGGACGCTTATGCGCAGCGAGAAGCCGAATTCGGCGCCGAGCGCATGCGCGAATTGGAACGCATGGTCTATTTGACGTTTATCGACCGCAAGTGGATGGATCACTTGCGGGCGATGGACGATCTGCGCGACGGCATCGGTTTGCGCGCGTACGGGCAGAAGAATCCGCTGGTGGAGTACCAGTTTGAAGCCTTCCAGATGTTCCAGGCCATGAACGAGAGCATTGCGGAAGACGTATTAAAGTACATCTTCCGCGTGCAGCTGATGACCGATCAAGCGGCGATGAGGCAGGAAGGCGAGAAACGTTTGCAGTCAGCGACGTTCCGGCACGGTGGCTCGCACGCCGGTGGCCAAAGCGACAAGCCGCAGGTGCAGCAGCGCCGTGTGGAAAAGCGCGTTGGCCGCAATGAGCCGTGTCCGTGCGGGAGCGGGAAGAAGTATAAGCGATGCTGTGGGGCGGCTTAAGGCTGTGCAGCGCTGAAACTTGGTGATGGGCCGCGGCGTCAGCCGCAGGCTAGGCAGGGCTAGGTTGTCCTTAAATTCCGAGCGGTGGCCCCTGCGCGCTTTTCGAGTGCCGGACGTGGCGACATGAGCTCGGGATGCAGTCACAGACACCTAGCCCTTGTTCTTTTTCCGCTGAACGGATTTTTTGCCGGCTTGGCGGTCGGCTGCTTCCATCCTTTCGATAACGGCCGGGGTACGCATGATCATCGCATACAAAGCGCCAAGGATCACGAGTGCAACGACAATTTGCATGCAGCGCATGCTCCTTTCGAAAACTTCCGTCATACGATCAACGTTTACTTGTTCTATTCCTTGTGATTGATTCGGTTCCCTTTTGGTCGAAGTTTCCGGGACACCGGGAGTGAAGAGCCGAAAATTACATATGGGTATATGTGGTAGCGCGCCTGGGCTGAAGGAGTCGCTCGGTCGGCAGTGAATTCCTACCGTTCGGTGAGGTGGAATGGCATGTCTGTGATTGCTCGGACCGTTGGGTTGCTCATGATTTCCAACGTTTTCATGACCTTCGCGTGGTATGCGCATCTCCGCAATTTGAATGACCGGCCGTGGTATATTGCGGCGTTGGCGAGTTAGGGATTGGCTTTGTTTGAATACATGTTCCAAGTGCCGGCCAATCGACTTGGCTTCACGGCGTTAAGCTTGCCTCAGCTGAAGATCATTCAGGAAGTGATCACGCTGGCCGTGTTCATTCCATTTGCGATTTACTACATGCGGCAGCCGGTTTCGTGGAATTATGTTTGGGCGTGCTTGTGCATGATCGGTGCCGTATATTTTGTGTTTCGAGGCTGATGGTTTCGACGGTTCAATTCAACAGGGTGAGGCTTCGCTTGTCGGCGGAAGCCTCTTTTTTTATGGACAGTTCGGCCGTCTGCATGGCGCTTGCGCCTTCACAGTGTCTCGATACTTTCATGCCGGACTCATGACCGCGGTCACTGGTGAACCTTCGACACGCACCCTATACTCAAAACGGAAGTTCGGATACCGACGGAGCCTGGAGTCACAAGCTTGTCACATCCGGGCGAGCGCTTGAGGAGGGATACGTGATGCCAGGACAGCGAGTGAAGCCGCCTGACGTACAGGGCACTGCCGACAGTCACGCCCTGCAGGTTGACGGACTGAAAAAGCGGTACGGAAAGACGGTGGCTGTCGACGGGGTTTCATTCACGGTGAGACGGGGCGAGACGTTTGGTTTACTGGGGCCCAATGGCGCCGGCAAAACGACGACGCTGGAAATCATTGCGGGGTTGACGGCGCCGGACGCGGGCGATGTATCGGTATGCGGCATTTCGATACGTAAAGCAACGCAGCAGGCGCAGCGTCTGTTGGGCGTCGTGCCTCAAGGGCTTGCACTGTATGAAGAGATGACGGCATCCCAAAACTTGTCGTATTTCGCACGCCTGCGCGGTTTGTCGGGGGCTGAACGGAAGCGACAGATCGGTGAAGTTTTGGAGCTGGTTGGTCTCTCCCAAGACGCGCGGCGCAAGGTGGCCGGATTTTCAGGCGGGATGAAGCGTCGGCTGAACATCGCCATCGGTCTGTTGGGGCGCCCCCAAGTGCTGCTTCTCGATGAGCCGACGGTCGGCATTGATCCACAGTCGCGTCGCCACATACTGGATTCGGTGCGCCGACTGGCCGATGAAGGCATGACCATTTTGTATACCAGCCATTACATGGAAGAAGTAGAGTATCTTTGCCAGCGGATAGCCATTATGGACCGCGGTCGTATCATCGCGCACGGCCCGATCGCTGAGGTGCGGGCACTTGCCGGTGACAGCGTGGTCTTGCGCATTCCCGCTGCAGCCGGCATTGCCGACGCTCCGTTTGATCTTGAAAAGCTGCGTGCGAACTTGAACGTGCCGATGGAAGTGCGTGCTGACGAGCTGCGCTTTCGTTTGCCGCACGGAGCCGCTCAAGTGCCGAGTGTGTTGAACACTCTTTTGGAACACGGTGTACGGCTCGATGGCATGCGGGTTGACACACCGAATTTGGAAACCGTGTTCCTGGCGCTGACCGGAAAAGCATTGCGTGATCCGGGAGCGGACGGTGTTGCCTCGTGATGCAAGCAGCGCGTCAGCTGATCACCATCATCTCGGGCTTGTTGATGCGGCTTGTACGGGACGGCAGCGCCATCGTTTGGCTCATCATGCTTCCGCTGCTCATTATTTTCGTGTTGGGAGTCACGGTACAAGGACTGTTTTCTCCCGATTTCACCCCGGCGCGCCCATTTCGTGTGGCCATTACCGAAGCAAGCTCGGATGCTCAGCAGCATTTGATCCGGGCATTGGGTTCACAAGAGGATTTCTTCGAGATCATTCCGGTTTCGGATTTGGATGCGCGTCGCATGGTTCTTGATCGAGAGGTCGATGCGGCCGTACTCGTTCCGAATGGGTATCCGGAAGAAGCGCCTGTTGTTGTTTCAGAACCTGGCCAGGCGGTGGGGTCGATTCTCGAGGAGTTCATTCAAACGGAGCGCTGGAGCATCGCGGCGGTGGACAGCGCGGTCGAGCTGGCACGCATGGAGGTGGCGAGCGAGGGCCCGAACACGGATGCAGGCGACTCGCCTTGGCTGGGCTTGAGTGCGTTTGAGTACTATGCCGTCGGCCTTACCGTGATGTTCGTCATGTTTGCAGCGCACCACGCGATGGTATTTACCGCAGGCGATCGTGAATCAGGAGCGTATGCTCGGGTTCGGGCATTTGGAGTCAAACGCGAAACATACTTGCTCGGTGGATGGGCTGCTGCCGTTGCCATCGGCGTAGCGTTTATCGCCGTGATGGCTGGGCTGACCCGCCTTCTGTTCGGCGTGGCCTGGGGCGACTGGCTCGGATGGTTGGTTCTGACAGCTGTCACCGCAGCGGCTATGGCTTCGGTTTCGTTTCTGATGTCGTCCGTGGTGGCAAAGTCAAGCACCTTGGAGCAGCTCGGGAGTACGGTGTTTATGATCATGGCGATGGCGAGCGGGTCGAGCATTCCGCTGCACGTATTGCCATCGTGGTTGAAATCGGCACTCGCATGGCTGCCCAGCCGGGTGGCGCTTGAAGGGTATTTCCAGCTGTCTCACGGCGCTCATTCGCGAAATCTGGCGCCGGAACTGGCCGCGCTGGGAACAACATCCCTGATATTGTTCACGCTCGGTTGGCTGATTTCCAGTGTCCGTGCAAGGGGGGAAGCTTAGATGAGCGCATTGCGGCGAATTCGAGCGATGGCTGGCTGGGCGTTGCTGCGGACCGCACGTTCCTCCGGCGACTTGTTTTGGATTCTCGTACTGCCTGTGCTGGTGAGTTTCCTGGTAGCGAACATGTTGGGAGGCAGCGGTCAAGGCAAGAGCATGCCGGAGCTGATGGTCGTCAATGAGGACCAAACAGCTTACGCCTCTGCCATGATAGAGGCTCTTTCCACAGGATTCGATGTACAGGTGGTTGAACGCACAGCAGCTGAAGCGGAGCTTGCCCGGGGAAACGCGCTGCTTGCACTGGTGCTCCCTGCCGCCTTTGGTGAGTCGGTGGAAGCCGGCAGGCCGCAGATCGAGCTGTTGCACGGGAGGTCGGCCGTGAAGCGGGAAGCGGAGGCGCGGATTCGGCTGGCGGCGCAGTCGTTGATGACCGGCGATTCACCGGTGTTTTCCGACTTGATTCACGAAACGCCGAGGGGAAACGGTGTGAACGGAGAATTTGAGCAAGTGCGCGGTGTGTTCGGCGTTATTTTGGTATTTTGCCTCACTGCCTTGCTTATACGGGGAGCCGTTATTCATTCGGAACGCGAAAAAGGCAGTCTGCAACGGATCATCAGCTGCGGCGTATCTTATTGGGAAGTGGTCGTCGCCCACGTGATGAGCATTTTGCTGATCGGGCTGCTGCAGGCAGCGATTTTGCTGACGGTTACAGGCATCCTGGGCATTCCTTGGTTGATTGAAGGCTTGTGGCCGCTCATTTGGACGGTGTTAGGTTCCGTGTTTTGCAGCGCCGGCATCGCCGTTGGCCTCGCAGGCTTCGTTCGGAAACCCAGTGCGTTGCAGATGTTGGCGGGGGGTCTGCCGAGCTTGCTGGCTATGTTGGGCGGTGCCTTCTTTCCACTTGACGTTGCACCGGCAGCAGTTCAACAACTGGCTCGCATGAATCCGTTTTACTGGTCCATGGAGGCGCTGAGCGGCGGCATGGTATATAGAGGCCTGGCAAGTCAGGCGGTTCCGTTGGCGCTGCTTTTTCTCGTCGGTGTGTGTGGCATCGTCATTGGGATTCAAGGGCTGCGTCGAACAGAGCTGACGTAAGGCGTAGGATTGTCGGCCGCTCGACTTAAGGTGTGAACACTGCATATGCCATTGCAGCAAGAAGAGCGTCCTTTTCGGGATTGGTGGGTGCTTCATGCTTTACGCTACGGGCTGATTCTCGTCGGCGTGTTGATGTGGCTCTGGGAAGCGCGGGCGGTCGACGGTGTCGTGGTTGGGTCGGTGCTCCTTTCGCTGCTGGTGCTTCTTGAGCTTCCGCTGTACGGATTGGGACGGCTGCCGCGCCACGCACTTTGGGGCGTGCTTCAGACAGCAATTGGTGCGGCGGCCTTTTGGATTGTCCCTGGGCTGCCGGCGGCTTTCATCCTTGCCGCTGTGATCAGCGGCGTTGCCGCCACGCTGCCGTTGTCCGGGGCGATCGCCTGTCTTGCAGCGGCAGCGGGCGTTACCGTCGCGGCGTTATGGGACCTGCAGCAGTTGAGCAGCTCGCCCGGGCTGTTGGGCCTTTACGTCTTGGCGGCTTGGGTCGGGCGTTTGTTTGCGATGCATCTTGAGGAAAACAAACGGCATCGGCAGACGGTGCGCGAGTTGGAGGAAGCGCAAAAGCGTCTGGCGCGTTTGGCTGAGACAACCCGAGAGCTTGCAGCGGTTGAAGAGCGTCAACGGCTCGCGGAAGAAATTCACGACTCACTCGGCCACGCTCTGGTGGCCACGCTGCTGCAAGTGCAGGTGGTGAAGAAGCTCACGCGGACCGATGCCGAAGCCGCTGAAAAACGGCTGAGCGTCGTCGAGCAAAATGTGCGGCAAACGCTGGACACCGTGCGCAAAGCGTTGCAACGCGGTCGGCGCAACCGGGCCGATCTGCCGCTTCACCACGCTTTGGAAAGTTTAGCTGCCGACTTTCAGGCTGCCGGCGGGCCCGAAGTTCAGTTGATGTTTCGACCCGATCCGGAAAGCGTATCCGACGTTTCGCCGCAGGTGGCGGATGTGTTGTATCGTACGGTGCAGGAAGCGCTGACCAACGCTGTGCGTCACGGTCAAGCGCAGCTCGTGCGCATTGAAGCAGAGGTGGTCGGGCCGCGGCTGTATCTTCGTATTGTGGATGACGGTGTCGGTGCCGACGATTATTCGCCGGGCATGGGACTTTCGGGGATGATTGGCCGAGTGCAGTCCATAGGCGGCACGCTGCGATTTGAGACGGCTCTCGGCAAAGGGTTTCAAGTGGAAGTAGGGGTTATGCGCCGATGATTCGCATTTTGTTGGCAGAAGACCAGGCGCTCGTGCGTGACGGGTTGAGCGTTTTGCTGCAAATGGAGGATGACTTCAGCGTCGAAGCCGTTGCAAACGGTGAAGAGGCGCTTGCAGCAGCTCGCAGGGAGCCGCCTGACATCGCCATCTTGGATGTTCGCATGCCGGTGATGGACGGGGTGGAGTGCACCCGTAAGCTGAAGGCCGAACACCCTCGGCTTCCGGTGCTCATTTTGACCACGTTTGACGACCGTGCGCTGGTGCAAGCCTGCCTTGACGCGGGAGCAAGCGCCTATTTGTTGAAAGACATTGAACCCGAGGCGTTGACGAGTGCGATTCGCCTGTTGTTGGCGGGGGAGCGGCTGATCCCCGGCGACTTGGCTCGCGAACTGCTGGATGGCGCTGCAGACGGGGGCGGCGATGCGCCTCGACGGGCTTTGGCTGAGGCCGACGCCGATGACGAGCTTGTCGAGCCGCTGACGCCAAGGCAGCAAGAGGTGCTCAGATTAATCGCTGATGGACTGACGAATCGGGAGATCGCTGAGCGGCTGTTCTTATCGGAAGGCACCGTAAAAAACACGGTAAGTGAAATCTACGCTCGGCTGCGTGTACGTGATCGAGTGCAGGCGGTGCTGAAAATGTTGGGGAACAATCCTGGCTTGAGTGGAGGCGGGTAAGGAACCTGCAATTGGATCTCCGGCTGGGTCTGCAGCACACGGGGGAGTGTTCGACGTGTGGGATATCCTTTTCCACGTTTTTGTGATCATTGCTTTGCCGCTCGTATTTGCTCTGGCGGCGCAGCGCGGGGGGAGAACGCGCTGGGAATGGTGGTCCAACACTGCGCTGGTGCTTGCGGTTACCGGCTGGGCTTTTGTGGCCGGCCGTTGGGATATGGCAGGATACTATTTTCGTTTCTTGCTGCCGATTGCAGTGGCTATCACCGTTTATGCCGGCTGGCGGCGCGTTCGAAGGTTCGGCAATGAGTTGCCGAAAGGCCGTGTAGGAAGTTTTTCCGTGCTGTTGAATCTCGTGCTGACGGTGACGTTTGCCGCGCAGGTGGGCATCGGACTCTCGGGATATTTCACCGCAGACGAGGCCATTGAACTCAATTTTCCGCTGAAAGGCGGCATCTACCATGTAGGCCAAGGCGGCAGTACCGTGTTGGTCAACTATCACTCCTCCTACGCTCCCCAGGCATATGCACTCGACATTGGCCGCTTGAACCGCTTGGGCTACCGGGCTGCCGGTTTGTACCCTCGTGAACTGGAGAAGTACGAGATTTTCGGCGATGTACTGTACAGTCCGTGTACGGGCGTGGTGGCAGCCGCTCGTGACGGTTTGCCCGATTATGAACCGCCCGAGCGTGATCCTGAGCATCCGGAAGGCAATTTTGTGACCATTCGCTGTGACGACGCCATCGACGTCAACGTCATTTTGGCCCATATGCAGCAGCACAGTGTGTTGGTGAACGAAGGCGATGTTGTCACGGTTGGTCAGCCCATCGGCAAGGTGGGGAATTCCGGCAACACGACCGAGCCGCATTTGCACATCCACGCCGAACGTTTGGTTGAATTGCCAGACGGTACGGAGGAGTGGATGGGTGTACCGATTCGGTTTAACGGGCGCTTTTTGGCACGCAACAACTTGGTGGTGACGCCGGCCGAGCCCGCTTCCCAAGTATGGTAAAATAGGATGCGATTTGCAGGAAGGGGGCCAGTGCCGTGTCCAAACAGGCTTCGTTCGACATCGTTTCCAAAGTCGATTTGCAAGAAGTCGACAATGCGGTGAACCAAGCCAACCGGGAAATTTCACAGCGTTACGATTTCAAAGGCAGCATTTCCAAAATCGAATGGGACGGAAAACAAGAAATCAAGCTGCTTGCCGACAACGAGTATCGTCTCGAAGCGGTCGTCGATATTCTCAAAAGCAAAATGATCCGTCGGGGGATCGCTGTTCGTTCTCTGGAGTTTGGAAAAGTGGAACCGGCTTCAGGCGGGCATTTGCGCCAAACGGTAAAAGTGATTCAAGGCATCTCGAAGGAAAAAGCCAAGGAGATCGTAGCCAGCATCAAAGCGTTGAAATTGAAGGTGCAGGCGCAAATCATGGATGATCAAGTCCGCGTCAGCGGCAAATCCCGTGATGAACTCCAGGCGACGATCCAGGCGCTCAAACAAAAAGACTTTGGGGTCGAGCTGCAGTTCGTCAATTTCCGCTAGTTCGTTGTGGCGGCCGGCGCCAAACGGACGGGGCCGGCGTGTTGACCAAGCCCCGTCCGAGATAGCTGCTGCTGCTAAGAGTTTCCCCTTGCCTGTTGAAGTTGTCTTTGGATGATAGCGCGAGTTTCAATGTTCTGCGTGATCTCAAGAAGTCGCTCTCCAAGTTTCAAGGAACGTTCAGGGTCGCGCAGAGTTCTTTCGTGTTGGTACAGGTACCATAGGACAAACAAGCTGTGCTCGTCGTTCGGATCGGTTTCAAGAGCCGCTTCATACATGGCGATAGCCGCCTCATAATCACCCGTGAGTAAGAGTTTATCCGCTTCGGTCAGTTGCGGGCGCGGAGGTTGAATTTCAATACGAGTTGCACTGCCTGTTCCCATGACGTGTGCACCAGGGATAACATAGCCCCCTTGGCCACCAAATAGCGGTTCGTAGTTTTCATTCAAGGGAATCACGTTAACTCGCAAAGTTGTGTTCGGATCGCCAATGCCAAAAAGACCAAAAAGCATGAGTTGCTCAGAACTGTGATAAGCAATACCTCCGCCACCTGGACGTGTGAAGAAGGGAGCGTCCATTCTGATTTTTAAAGATGACAAATTCCCGGGAACGATGACGCCAGGAGGAGCGGGTAAGATGTCATCTGCTGGAATATTTTGTTCGTCGAACATCAAAATAGTCTCAAGCAGTGTAGACGGTGGAACACTGATACTGCCCATTCCGCCGTCGAGGAGTATTTCAATACGATATCCTGCAGGCTGTACATCCGACTCCCAGCTGATTTCCACGAAAGCAGGAGAGGTTGAATTTTTGCCCCAGTCGGGGTGTGGTGGCCAGGGAATTTCGCCGTCATACACATGAGCTGTCACTTTAAAGCCGGGGATATGTTCGAGCGCAATGTCGGCTTGAGCGGTCGTTCCAGGTTCCACCGCAACGATTGCGGGGTCAAAACGTACGAGATCAGCCGGTACCCATGCCGGTAAACGAATGGCTACACTGTAGGTGCCTGGCCGTACGCCGTATATTTTAAACACCCCTGAGGTATCGGTGACGCCCTCTGCGGCTGATATCCAATCGTGGTATCCTGTACCGTTCTCCAGCTGTTTGTACTCAAAGAGGCCTATATGAATCCCGCCAATCGGTTGGCCGTTCAATGTAACGCGGCCTTCGACTGCCGGTGCGTCGGGTGACAGGCGTCTTTCCAGATGCAAATGGTGAAATCGTGGCAGTACGGGCAATTGAGTCAATATTTTGTATGCCTCGTGCGCCGCAGCCGTGTCTCCTCTGGATTCGAGCAGGAGTCCCAACTCGAAGTATAGCCAGTGAGCTGTTTGTAACAGCTGATATGGGTTATCGCCCATGCTCGCCTCCAGTTTCTCAATGGTCGCATAGAGCAATTCTTCGGCTCGCTTTTCTTGGCCAAGCAGACGGTAGGACCGGGCTAAAATCAAGTTGGCATCGAGAGAAAGAGCGTCGTCAAGAGATCTATTTGCCACGATGCTTTCCAAGAGATCTACCGACCGTTGCGGATTACCTTGGAGTGCGTAAACAAAAGCCAACTCCATTGCTGCATGATCGGCAACGGCAGTTGAACGTGCATTCGTTCGTGCAAATTCCAAGAGGTTGAGTTTCTCGGAAACCTCTTTGGCTGTTGTATCATATGGGTTATGTGAAGCTAAAAGATGTGTCAGCAGAATGCCGCTTCCGTATGGGTCGAGGAAACGGTGTAAGAATTGTTCCTTTGGATACAACAGCTCCCAATCTAATTGCGGTGGAAGCGTTCGGGCGCGCTCCAGCGCTTCTGCAGGAGTGAGCCCTTCAATCCGAGGTTCGTTTTGAGCTGTGCTGTTGGCGCCGAGCAGTCCGACAAAGACAATCCCCCACAACAGTCCGATGATGACGAGCCACTTGTTCGGTACTCGAATGGTTCTCTGCATTGTTGGACCTCCGATTTACCTCGTGTTTGGCGACCTGCGTCACCATATCGGGTCAACCCATTCCATCGGCAATGAGACGACTTCTACGCCTTGAAATCCATTGAAGGTGTCTTGTGCTTCATTGGCTTCATTGGTGCCATCGGGTTGGAGAGTCGCATATCTACCCGGCTCTTCGATTGTCGTTGACTGCGACAGGAAACCATCGTTTTGCGTTCCAATACCTGAAGCTGCTACCAGCGAGGTCACCATCACGGCAACGAGCACGGTTGCAATCGGAATGGGAATTTCGGTGGTGCCGTGCCAGAAGGTTCGCAGTCGCTCCATGAGTCCTCTCCATCCGTCGGCTCGAATTGGTGAATGATTTTTCGCCAAGAGGAGCCGTTTTGATATCTGAACGCTCATGTTACGGAAGCGCTCTCTCGTTTGGACGGTGACGTGGACGCGTTCCGCCTGCTGCCGGAATTCGCGGCGCAAGCGATCTTCGATGGGATCGAATTTGTTTGGATGCTTCGTCATTCCGATCCACCTTTCAACAATGCCGCCAAGCGACGGCGGGAACGATGCAAGCGGCTTTTCACGGTCCCGACTCGCACGTCGAGGATCGAAGCGATCTCGGCAATCGGCCGATCTTCGTAGTAATGGAGCACGAGAACGGTTCGGTCCTCGATGGACAATTTGCGGAGGGCGTCTTGCAAATCCAAACTCGTGAGTGCCGCTATGATCCGGTGGTCCTCGCGCTGAGCGCTGCCTGTATGAGGCAATGTCGGATTGGAAGCCACGTCGCTCAGCGGAAGCCAGCGGCGCCAACGCGGTGAGCGCTGCAAGGTGCGGCATTTGTTGACCAAAATGCGATACAGCCAAGCGTCAAACGGCGCCTTGCCATCAAAGCGATGGGCGTATTGTATACCGGCCAGCAGTGTCTCTTGAAGAGCGTCTTCGGCCAAGTGGCTGTCTTGCAAAATCAACGTCGCCGTCCGCAACAACCGACCGCTCATCGCATCGAACAGTTTCATGGCTGCTGTTTCGTCACCCTTGGCTGCCCGCCTGGCGATGTCGAGCAGCGGTTCCGCCGGTTCGACGGATACGGATTCTGTTTCATAGCGAAAAGCATCAGTGTAGTTCGCCATGTCGCTGATTTCCTCGCCAAGGCACATCCTTGATTTTCAAAAATGCCACCCTACCTTTCTCAAACGTGTTGTCACTAAAAAAACTCGCCAAGCTTCCAAAAGGTTGCACCCAAAGAAACATTTGGCCTGATGAGGGGGATACCTTTGGGCGTGAAGCTTGAAGGGTGGAACTTCTTTACACGGAAATCGGTCCGGGCGAACCCGAGAACGCTTCGAAGAGGCGCTTTTGTCCTTGCATTTTGGCGGCGGTACAATGGCCTCAGGTTCCTACGGTCCGAGAGATCCTGATCGCTTTCGAGAGTGAGTGTCGGGATGGCTCAACGCTACGGTGTGAATGGTGTTTCGCAACGGGGACCATGTTGCAGAGCAGATCCGCCCATGCCCACCGCATTCAGTTGCGAATCCCTGCCAAGCAACGGGCGGCGCGAGTGGATGGGCCCGGACGTGTCGCGATATATCAACGGTTGCGAGCGGAACGGATTGCGCGTGGCGGGACGCAGGAGCAGTTTGCAGCTGACCGGGCGTGATTGGGGGGGCGGTCCGGCTGCAGAGCTTCATTCCGCTCCCCTTTCCTCCGAAGCCCGGCAGTCAGAGTAAGTAGTCGACGCTACAGAGGTCGAGTCTTGACTCCGGCGGCTCTTAGCGCCGCCCTTGAAGCCCGAAGAAAGCGCTTGGGCTCCATGGCCGCCTGCCAGTGCATGTACATAAGCCGCGGCCTTTCAAACAGCCAGTGGTTGTGCAGAGCGGTAACCGTGATGCCCCGCTTGCTGAGGCCGCTGATCACCTTGTTCACCTCGCGCTGTCGGAGGACTGCTTCGCCCAGGTTGAGGGTACGCTTCTTGCCTTTGCTTTTCTCGACTGAAAAGAAGACGGGCAGAACCAGCGGCGAACGTGTGCGTCGACCCTGGATGCGGGGCTTGATATCGGATCGCAACGTCTGAATCAGACAGGTTC
>CALKAQ010000030.1 GCA_937983075.1 uncultured bacterium
GAGAGAACGTTGACATCGGATGCGATTTGAAAGGTGTAGGGACTGCTGGTAATAGGAGCCCCATTTTTTACAGGAAACAACGTGTCGATGATCCCGCTGCCCGACCACAAGATGAAAAGCGCAACACATGCCAGCGCCAAGATCGGAGCTGCTGCACGCCACGAGCTCGGCCGGCGAAGCGGTCGGCTGCGGCGGCGTAACGTGGCGAGCGGACCGACGGTTTCCGGGCCGGCAGCGGCGTTTCGGGCAAACAGCGTTTCACCAACCTCAGCCATGACACGGTCAACGAAGACCGAGCGCACCGCCGCGTGGTCGAGAGGGGTCTGCTTCACGGCGAAGATCGTCGCCTCCAGGCCAGCCAAATCGTATTGGCAGCTCGGACACGTTTCGAGGTGCGATGTCATATTTGCCGATCGGTCGTCAAGCAAATAATCCTGCCATTGTCTTTCGGAGTATTTTCCGCATCCGATCTTCATGACCCTCTCGCCTCCTCTCGCCGACTTGTTCCTGTTTCCCGCTCTTCCACGTAAGCCCGCAATTTCCGAATCCCGTCAAAGATGCGCTTTTTCACCGTGCCAACCTGAACTCCGGTAATTTCGGCGATTCGCTCTTGTTTATACCCCATGACATAAAATAAGACGACCGCCTCCCGCTGCTCCGGAGTGAGGGGGGCCTGCTCCAGTCCTTCCTGCACCAAGGCTTTTCGTTCATCCTCGATCAGCCGTTCAATCGCCGGCGGTTCCGTGCTGACGACAATGGGTTCGAGCGGCTCCTCGTCATCATGCCGCACGAGCGGATGGAGCCGGCGTTTTTGTTCCCGCCACCGTTTGCGCAGCAAGCTGCGCACTTCGTTTTGAGCGATGGCAAACAACCAGGTGGAGAAGCGCACTCTACGGCCAAACCGCCCTCGTCCACGAAAGGAATCGAGCTGCTTCAGCATCGTGCAGCATGTCGTGTGGGTAATTTCCCAGGCGTCTTCGGCAATTTGCTCGTTGAGATGCGTCGCTGACGCCAACGTATCCGTCAAGTAGCCGCCGGCTGCTTTACGTTGATGCAACATTTGCATGACGGCAGGATGCAAGAAGGCCATGGCAGCCTCGACAAGACGGCGAGTAGCTTCTTGGTCGCCCCGTCGGACGGCGTCAATCAGAGGAAAGATTTGATCGGAGCCGAGAACATCGGTTTCCCGCTCTTGTTGGCCACGGGCGCCTGCCACATCATCTCCTCCATTATGTTGGATGCCGCGGGGGATCAAAAGTTACTGCCCGCCGCCGCCACAATTTCATATACTTCGCTGCCCCATTTCGACAGGCGGGTGGATCGGTCCTGCGCGCCAGACCGTGGGGGAAGGCATTCCCAGCCGCCGGTTTCACCGCCATAAAAAAAGATGACAATCTCGGTAACCTTTGGCGCGTCATGGACTCTAATAAGACAGACGGCGGGTGATGAACCGTTCGTCTGCCACATCAGCGAGGAGGGAATGTCCATGCTGCGCCATTCAACCGGTCGTTTGGTCATCTTGACGTTGTTGGGACTGCTCGTGTTTTCAGCTGCCGCTTTGGCCGCTCCGCCGCCGTGGACGCCGCCCGGCAGGTCGCTCGGACAACAAGTTTGGTGGGCAATGTTCGATCTGGAGCAGGGCACCACTTACACATACGATCTGGAGGCGCTGAACCGGAACCGTGTGAGCGTACGAGGACAATTGAGCTTCACGCCGCTGGCGGACGGGACGATTCGTTTTTGGTATGACGTCGGCGCCATTAGCGGCCACGGTACGGCTCCTGCCGATCCGCAGGCGCTGGCGGGTGCGGTGCTGCTGTCTGCCGTGTCGCAGGCAGGACGGGCGAACGTCGAAACGCTGCAGGCGTTGGCAGCTCCGTTCTATTGGGTAAACTGGCTCGATCAGCTTTACAATGCACGCTTCCGAAACGGCATCGTATGGGAGGAATTCACCAGCCCGCCGACCCGCTTCGAGGCACAGCAGACGTGGCCGTTCGGCACGGCATATGAAGGAAAATTCACCGTCGGGCGTGAGACGGTGGCTCGCATGTGGCTCGATTTGTGGGAGCCTTTGCCGGAACGCATTGTCGTTTTCGATGGCCGTTGGGAATTCAGCGCACAGCTGACGAGCGCGCCGCAGGGCCCGTTACTTCGGTAAGGAGCGTGATCGGAATGTCCAGTCAACGAATGCAGCGCACGGTTCCGAGATGGTTTAGGCTCGTAGCCATCATGGTCGTCATGGCCGTCGCGGCAGGATGTTCGGTCAGTGGGAGGATCGAAATCCCCGGCGGTCCAGGCGGCCACGGCTATGACGTGTTCGGTCAGGTGTATTTGCGTACGACCAATTTGCCGATCGTCGATGCCACGTTGACCTTTGAAGGACCGGTTACACGCACGGCGCGTACGAACCGCCAAGGCAAGTTTTCGGTTCGACTGCCGGCGGGCAATTACCGCGTTACCATGCATACGGTCCACGGCACGTACAGCCGCTATGAGTACATCAGCAAGGATGCGAGAATGGATTGGCCGATTACGCCTTCATGGAACTTCGACAGCAATTTGTTCTACGAAATCAGCGGACTGTATCGGGTGTTTGCCTATCCGAACGGGGAAATTGACTGGACGTACGGCGAAATCATTCGCTGGGAGCAGCCACGGGTCAACGTGTATTTTTCCTTCGGCCAATCGGATCCGCAGTTGGCCAATAAATATTGGAATGTCGTTGTCGCATGGCGATCGATTTTGAATGACCTGGTTGCGTTTCGCCAAGTCAGTTCTCCCAGTCAGGCCGACGTGATTGTCGAATTGGTGCCGGCGTATTCTCTGGGACAAAATGTAGCCGTCTTGTCGACCAGCACGTATGAAAACGGTGCACTGCGTCAAGTGAGCGTCAAAATCGATGTGCGTTTTGCGGACGACATGAACCTTTGGACGCATGAGTGGGCTCGGGCGATGGGGATGAGCTACGTGTCCGACAGGTACTCGGTACTTTATCCGTACTACGTGGCGGGCCAGCGCAATCAGCTCAATCTCGCCGAACGCAATCACGCACGTCTGGTGTACGATTTGCCGTCCGGGCTCCGGCTCAAATCGACGCTTGGCCCCATGGCCATCGATCCGGCCGCGGAAAACGACGAGCCGATTGAATTGGTGGAAGAAGATTTGCGGAGCGGTTACCGAGGCCACATGGTGATGGACGACGGGCTCGTGCTGGAGCTGACGGAATCGGAAGCTCGAAGCTACTTCATGTTGCGATAGCGAGGCCGATCATCCGGGCGTCGCCTTCTTAGAGCTTGCGGGCGCACGCCCGGATGCACGCGCATATGATGGCAAGTGGTGCCAAACCCATTGGAGAGGAGGGGCAGCGATGCGGTACCATCCCTCCCTTGTGCCATCGTCATGCGACATCCGCCCGACCATATGGGGATGCGGTCTCGCTTTGGCGGGCTGGGCCGTGCTCGTGGCATGGATTTATACACTGGTGACCCGTTGACTCGTTGGAAAGGCGGCACGCCGCGGGGCGGTGGCTACCAAACCGTCGCTCCGCCTTCCACGGGCAGCACGGCGCCGGTAATGAAAGCCGATTCGTCGCTGGCCAAAAATACGGCTGCCCAAGCGATGTCATCGGGGCGGCCCAAGCGGCCCAGCGGATGACGGTCGATCAACGCCTGCTGAGTGGACGAGACGCTCGTCAAATCGGCGGTCATGGGCGTTTCAATCCAGCCCGGCGCGATCGCGTTGGCACGAATGCGACGCGGGGCGTAGCTGATGGCCATGGCCTTCGTTAGAGCGATCAGTCCGCCTTTGGCTGCAATGTACGCGTGTGTGTCGTGTGGAGGAGGCGGAATGGCCAACGCGTCATCCGAAGCGATATGGATAACGCTGCCGCCGTTCTCGAACATCAGTGGGACGAGATGGTGACAGACCAGGTAGGCACCGGTCAAGTTGACGTCGATGACCCGTTTCCATGTCGCTTCGCTGCATTCTGTGACCGGTCCGTCGCCGAGCGGACGGCCGCTGATGCCGGCGACGTGGGTGAGAATATCGATGGAACCCCAGCTTCGTTTGAGTTCCGCAGCGATAGCCTCCATGTCCGAACCACGCGTGATATCGCCTTCCACAAAGCGCACGTCGTAACCGGCAGCGCACATCTCGTCTGCGACCCGGATGCCGCCCTGCACGTCGACATCGACAATCATCACTTGAGCTCCGGCCTCGGCAAACCGTCGGCTGATGGCCGAGCCGATGCCGCCTGCACCGCCGGTCACCACGGCGCGCTTCCCGCCTAAACGTTTGCTCGCGTTTTCTTTCTCGCGTATCACGATGCATTCCCTCCCATACCGCCCGACCGTTTCGACAAGGCGGCTGCCGATTCCCCCTTTGGCGATGTTCCGGGGCGGAACCGTCCCGGCTCTCCTGCAGGAGATTCCGCTTGGGATGCCCAAATTGTTTGAAGCCGCTCGAATTTGAAACGAAGCGCAGTCTGGAGGGCAAGCATATGGAAGCAAGCAGCGGACAGATTGAAGCCAAATTGGCAGCGTTGGGCTGCCGTCTGCCCGACGTTCCGGCGCCGGTCGGAGCGTATGTACCGGCCGTTCGGACCGGAAACTTGGTGTTCCTTTCCGGCCAAGGACCGTTCCGCGACGGGGGAGCGGAGTACGCAGGCAAAGTCGGCTCCGACTTTACGGTGGAAGAAGCGTACGAAATCGCCCGCCAAGTGGCGTTGCGGGCATTGGCCGTTTTGAAGCAAGAAATCGGGACTTTGGACAAAGTGCGGCGCATTGTCAAACTCGTCGGTTGGGTGAACAGTGCGCCCGGGTTCACGCAGCAGCCCAAAGTCATCAACGGAGCGTCCGACTTATTGCACGAAGTGTTCGGGGAACGGGGCCAACACGCTCGCAGCGCCGTCGGAGCAGCGGAGCTCCCGTTGAACATTCCCGTCGAAATTGAAATGGTGGTTGAAGTCGAACCGTGAATGAAGCATGGGGCAAAAAAGAGTTGTCAGCAGAGGTGGGGCGGGAGGAAACGATTCATCTGATCGTTCAGCGCGATGAACCTGCCGATCCGGCCGCAGGGGTCAATCAAGACGAACTGCTGCTCGACATAGCGGCGGGCCGAGGGCAAGGTCAAGTCCAAGGGCCGGCCGAGCCGGCGGTCCCAGCTAATGCCATCTACTTGCGCTTTTGGACCAACCGTCCGTGCATCGTCATCGGCCGAGGGTATGCGCGCCGGCTGCCCCGTCTTGTGGAGCGAGTCGGTGAACTGCCCGTACTCATCCGTGCGAGCGGCGGTGAAGTGGTGATACACGCACCCGGCGTTCTCAACGTCGCGGTTGCGCTGCCGACGTCGGTGTGGACGGGTTCCATCGATGAAGCATTTGCCGTGTTCGCCGACGGTATCGTCTTAGGTTTGCGGGAGCTGGGTGTGGCTGCCGAAGTGCGGGAGATTCCTGATTCCTATTGTCCGGGGCGCTACGATATAGCCATCCAAGGCAAGAAAATCATGGGCACGAGTCAGAGGCGGACCCGGGAGGCCTTGCTCGTCCACGGATCGTTGAACGTCGCCGTCGAGCCCGAATGGATCGCTGACCATTTGCAGGCGTTTTATCGCGCCGCGCACGTGAATACGCGCGTGGACGTCCGTCGCATCAGCTCATTGCACAAGTGGACGGCAGATGTCGATTCCGAAGCGGTGGAGCAGGCGTTGATTGCGGGTGTGCGCTCCGCTTGGTCGGAGCGTGTAGGGCGGCACATCGTGACTTTGCCGCCGGGTGCCAGGTAGCGGAGATCAGCCGACCAAGGCGATGTCCCGCGGTTTTATGCTGAGCCGGACGATGTCGTCGGGCTGAACGTTTTGGTCGGGATCAAGATGCATGACGAAGTGGCGTTCCCCTTCGCCCAATGGAATGGCGACCACCGTCTCAATGGTCGTCCCTTCGAATACCGTCGACACCACCCGCCCCGTGATAGTGCCTTCGGGGTCGAGGCAGAGGCAGCGCGGCGAGAGGCAGACGGTCACTTCGTCGCCTTGCTGGACCGAAGTGACGGAACAAGGCAAGGTGCCCAATTCGGTGGCGATGCACCCTTCGGTCGCGAGAAAGCGCCCGCGCAGCATATTGCTGTGGCCGACGAATGAAGCGACAAATTCATTGGCGGGGCGTGTGTACAGTTCTTTGGCCGTTCCAACCTGCAGCAGCTGCCCCTGGTTCATCACAGCAACGCGGTCGGCGACGACGAAAGCGTCTTTTTGGTCGTGCGTGACGAGGATGGCCGTGCTGCCGACAGACTTCAGAATTCTACGAATTTGGTCGCGCATCTGCTGACGCAGGGAGGCATCCAAGTTGCTGAACGGTTCGTCGAGCAAAATCACGGCCGGATCGGGCGCCATCGCTCGGGCCAGCGCGACGCGCTGCTGCTGTCCGCCCGACAATTCGTACGGATAGCGCTTGCCCAAACCTTGCAGCCCAACCTGCTCCAGGAGCTCGGCAGTTCGTTGGGCGCGCTGTCGCCGGCTCAGGCGGTTGAGGCCAAAGGCGACGTTTTGCTCGACGGTGAGGTGGGGAAACAGGGCGTAGTCTTGAAACACCATGCCGACGCCGCGTTGTTCCGGAGGCGTCATATGCGACGGCGATGCCACCACCCGACCGTCAATTTCGATGGTGCCTTCATCGGGCCGCTCGAATCCCGCGATGAGCCGCAGCATGGTACTTTTGCCGCAGCCGCTCGGGCCCAGAAGCGCCATGATTTCACCTTTGGCGAGATCGAGCGAAACTTGGTTTACGGCCCGCACCGTGCCGAAATCTTTGGATACCATGGACAGTCTGACGAGGGGCACCCGCCTCACCTCCGTTCCCTTGCCCTGCATATGCTTTTTAGGGTGGCCTAAAAGTCATCTTTACCCTATCATCCTTATCCTGATCTGTCAATGTGAGGGAAGCGGTGCATTTGACGTCAATCGAGTTTGATAATATACTGGGTAGTAGTTAACAATCGTTGTTGATTAGGGGGCCCGAAAGATGACGGGCGAAAGAGATTTGATTGAACATCTTCGACATCATGGGTTGAAAGTGACGCCTCAGCGGCATTTGATCTGTCGGCTCATTGCCGAAAACCCCGGAGCTCATCCCACCGCCGAGATGATTTACGAGCAGGCGGTGCGGGTCATGCCCACCCTGTCGAGAAAAACCATTTACACCACAGTCAACGAATTGGCGGAAATCGGGGCGGTTCGTCTCACGCGTCTCGGCACGGAACCACTGCGGGTCGATTTGACGTTGACTCCTCACGCCCACGGAATATGCCGCGGTTGTGGCAAAGTCGTAGACATTCCGCTCGATTCCGCTTGGAAGCCGGTTGAAGTCCAAAACGACGTTCCGTTCCATGTCGAAAGCTGCGAAGTGATTTACCAAGGTTTGTGTAGCAGTTGTGGGAGCCGGAATGGGTCCGGCGAACTGAACGAAGGCGGGAAGGAATGACGTACGATGGCGACGGTCCATAACATCGGCAAAACAGAGAAGGCAGAAATGTATTTGAAGGCAATCATGATGGTGGGCCAAGAATCTCCGCCCGCCACGGTAACCCGAGTGGCCGAGTTCCTCGGTGTGTCCCCGGCTTCCGCTTCCGAAATGCTGCGGAGAATGGAACAAAACGGGCTCACCAAAGTGTCCGGCGCGAACGGTGTAACACTGACGCCCAAAGGAGCCAAAGAGGCGCGGCGGCTCGTCCGACGCATGCGCCTGGCGGAATGTCTGCTGAGCGATATCCTGGGGCTGCCGATCACGCAGCTGTACGAGGAAGCGTGCAAGCTGGAGCATGCCATCAGCAGCGCCGTGGAAGAACGCATCGTAGCCGTGCTCGGAGAGCCCGAGACGTGCCCGCACGGCTATCCCATTCCATCGCTTTCGGGCCGGGTTGACTGTCCGCTGGGCGAAAACTTGGCGTCGTTGGAGCCCGGGGAAGAGGCGACGGTCGTCAGCCTGCCGGAGCGGGACAAAGAGCTGTTGCAATATTTGACCGACATGGGCATTTTGCCGGGCGTTCAGGTGAAGGTGCAGGAGCTTGCCCCATTCAACGGTCCGATCTTTGTGTTGGTTGACGGCCAGGAGCACGCGATCGCCAAAGAAGCTGCGGAACGGGTACGAGTGCGTTCGGGAAGCGTCAACTAGGCAGACGGACCCGACCGCAAGGTTGCCGTTTTGGCCGCCGAAGTTGAGCTTGAAAAGCTCACCTTCGGCTTTTTATTCGTCTTGAATCAACCTGTGGCGAACTCATCGCTGAGGCGTGGCAATATTTTGGCCTCGGTGAGACGCTGGATCACCGTTTGAGCCGCTTCTTCCGGCGTGTCGACAACCTGAAAGAGATTGATCTCATGCGGGCTGATGCAGCCCTCACCGATCAGCGTTTGTTCCATCCACTTCACCAGCGGATGCCAAAACTTGCTGTCGTACAAGACGATGGGCATTTCTTCGACTTTCCCGCACTGCACCAGCGTGAGGACTTCGAAAAACTCGTCGAGGGTGCCATAGCCACCGGGGAAGATGATGAATGCGTTGGCATAGCGGACGAGCATCAGCTTGCGAACAAAAAAATAACGGAAGTGGAGCGAAATGTCTTGATAGTCGTTGGGCCTTTCTTCCATCGGCAGTTCGATGTTGCAGGCGGCCGAAATGCCGCCGCCTTCTTGAGCACCGCGATTGCCTGCTTCCATGATGCCGGGTCCGCCACCGGTAATGACGGAAAGACCGGCCTCAGCGAGCAGACGCGCCGTGGTGCGGGCCGCGATGGCGGCGGGATGATCCTGGGGAAAGCGCGCCGAGCCGAAAATGGCCACAGTAGGCCCTAAATTCGCAAGTGCTTCAAAACCTCCGACAATTTCGCTCTGCATACGCAAAACCCGCCACGCATCTTTTTCGGGAGAAGAGCGGCGGGCATGGTTTTTCAATACGGATCGATTCGTCAGGTGCGACAGACCTTGTTCCTCCATGGACGGTTGGCTCCTTTCACGTATCCCCTACCATTATACACGCCCGGATTTGCCGCAGCGAGCACCCGTGGCCACGCAAATCGTGGATGAACGTGTCGGAACTCCCAACCCGCCGTATCGTAAAGCGATTTGTCGCGTGCCATCTATTGTATGCTACTGCCGGTCGATCACCATGGCGCCAAACACGATGGCAAGGTAAAGGATCGAGTAGAAGAACAGCTTCTTGGCCGCGCGGTGGTCGTCGTCTTTAGCTTTCGCCGATCGGACCGCCAAGATGATGAAATAAATTCCGGCCAGCGCTGCCGCTGTGAAATAGAGCCATCCGGTGGCACCCAACGGGGTCAACAGCAAGCTGACGATGGTCAAAATGACCGTATAGATGATGATCTGCCGGTTGGTTGCCTCGACGCCGTGCACGTTGGGCATCATGGGCACGTTCACCTTTTGGTAATCTTCGGAAGCGAAAAGGGCGAGCGCCCAAAAATGCGGCGGCGTCCATAAGAAAATCACCAAAAAGAGAACGACTGCAGGCCACGCAACCGTTCCGGTCGCGGCGGCCCAGGCGATGAGAGGCGGCACCGAACCGGCGGCTCCGCCGATGACGATGTTTTGCGGTGTTGAGCGCTTCAGCCAAAGCGTGTAGATAAACACGTAAAACAAGATGCCGAAAGCAGCCCAGAAGGCGGCGAGCGGATTGGCCAGCCATGCGAGAAAAGCTACGGCGACAATCCCGGTGATGATGCCGAACCACAAAGCTTCAGAAGGAGTGAGTCGCCCGGAAGGGATGGGACGGTTGCGGGTCCGGCGCATGATGCCGTCGATGTCACGGTCGATGTAGCAGTTTAAGGCGTTGGCTGAGCCGGCCGACAACGCAGTTCCCAGCAAAGTGACCAACGTAAGGCCCAAGGGAGGCACAGTGCCGGTGGCCACCCACAACGTCGTATATCCCGTGATCAACATCAGCATGACGATGCGCGGTTTCGTCAGCTCATAATAATCGTTTAGCTTGCCCCATCTGGTGCCTCTGGGAACTTGATTCGCCAAGGCGTGTTCGGAAACTTGTCCACGGGCCATCTCCGTAAATCCCCTTTCCCGACCCTATGAACGTGCGAAAAACCCAGATTGCCCTTGTTGGTTGATTCTGGCGGATGCGCAACGGAAGGAGGTCGGTTGTCGTACTGATGAGCGCCAACTGAACGTCGGCGTAGATGATGAGGCGGGACCCTACGACGTGGAAAGAAAAATAGGACCCCCGACATGAGAGTTTTGACACGGGGATTCAGTTCTCCTGCGTCAGGCGATTGCTGGCAGGCGTATGAGTAACGACGGCGATGCCTTTTCGTGCGGCAATTTGCGCTCGGGGGCGGTTCATTTCGTTGCTGACGCTCAAGCTCGAAGCAAAGCGTAAATCCGTATTGGACAAAGGCCAACGGAGGCCGGTGGTATATACGCCTTCGACGACGGGCGAAAGCGGCACGATGGAAACGGTGTCACCGGGTTGTCCGTCGAGGATGATGGTCTCGCCGCTGCGCAGGAGATACGCCCTTTCGTGTCCGTCCGTGACCCAGCCGGCGGCTCCCACAGCGTGCACGTGCTCCAACAAAAAGATGTTGGCGAGCGTATGGTCGAGCCTGCCGCCGAGCCCTCCAGCAATTACCACCGTTTTGGCGCCGCGGCGGAGCGCTTCATGTACGGCCATTTCGCCGTCGGTAAAATCTTTGTCACGCGGCACGCGTTCGACGCGGGTGCCTTCGGTCAGCTTGGCAATGTCTTCGGATGACAATGAGTCCAAATCGCCCACGACAACATGCGGCATCACCCCTTGGGCAAGCGCATGACGCGAGCCGCCGTCTGCCGCGATGATGTGATCCCACGCGGACGGTTCGATGGAAAAGTGGCGCAGTTCGCCTGCGAGCAAAACCAACGCGTTGCCTCGTTGAGTCGGTGAAATGGCCTGTCCCTCCTCGATCCGTAATGTTGGATTCTTCCATAAAACCACGGATGACACCTGCTCGCGGTGGCAGTTCATAACGGGAGCGGGCACAGCATATATATCCTTCTGTCCGAAGAATGGCTGACGGGGGGAAGTGCGTTGGCGATCAATTTGAACCGAGTACGCGGGGACCGATCTCCTTACCGTTTGGTCGTGCGGGAAGGTGATACACTGCGTTCGCTTTCGGAGCTTTTGGAAGTCGAACCGGCCGCCTTGCGGGCCGCAAATCCGAATATTGATCTCGATGAACTGGTTCCTGGCATGGAACTGATGATTCCGGAGTCGAGTGTCATCGTCGTTGGCGATGCTGCTGAATCGGGCGCCGACGCCAGGGATGAAGCCGGCACTGAGGAAGGTGCACAAACAGCGAGCGATCCGGGCCTGTCCGAAACGGCCGACGGTGTGGCGGCGATTCCATCGGAAGACGGCGACGGCGAACCATCCGAGGCTGATGCAGGAGCAGACGAGGAAGAAACCGAGCAGACGGCCGACGCAGCGGCGGAAGCCGAAGGCGATCGTGCACAAGATGCGAGCGACACGCAAGACGATGCGCCGCAGCGCGCCGCAAGTGAGCAGACCTCACCGGCTGATGCCGAAACGCCCCGCCCCCGGTATGAAACGATTTCGTGGAAGCCCTTTCCGAAGATTTGAGCAGGACTTCCCGCCGGGCTGTGCAAAATGTATTAGATATGTATACACTTTGCGGCTTAGTTAAGCCGGGGGGTAAACAACATGCTCTCGGAGTATCTTAAAGGATTTATCGACGCGCTATGCTATCCCATCTACCGAGGAGCGCGCGACGCGGGTTGCGTCCAGGTCCCCGCCGACCAAGTGCATCGAGCCGTCGAACGCATTCAAAAGTCGGGCTGTTTGGCCGTCATCGGCAAAGAAACGGATACAGGCGAAGTGGTCGTTTGGGCAGTACGGAATGAAAGCGTCAAGCGCCGTTTGACGGAATTGTTGGCGCTCGGTCCCGACGAAAAAGAACGCTACCACCTCGAGGTGGGGAAGCTCCTCGGTTACAGTGAACAACACATCCGAATATTTCTCGAAACGGAACATCCAACGGTATAACCATTTATCGGCATTCCACCGCGCACGGTTGAATGCGGCTCCCCTTTTCCGCACCCATACGCGAGGCCTGCGATACAAGCACAGCAGGTCCGATCACGCACGTTTTACCAGCCGATCATCGGCTGCGACACGCACATCGTCTCCTGCTCTCGTTGCCGAACGGTTCGCCGGATGGACACAATCTTGCCTTTAATATGCGGTATATTGGTAGCGGTTGGCTCATCTCGCAGAAGGATGGTGCACGATGGCGCAGTCGCTGAAGCATGCCGCCGCTTGGAACGGATCCGACCCGCTGGAAATCGTCAAGGCCCTCATTGCCTTCCCAACATATGGATCAGCATTGGGTGTTGAAGATGCCGCAGCGGGCTATTTGGCGGAACGTTTTGAGCGCTTGGGCATTCCCACCTTGGTGCGCCGCGAGCCCGGCGGAAGACGGTTCAATGTCGTCGCGCGGCTGGGACAGGGGAAACCGACGCTCATGCTCAATGGGCATATGGATGTCGTTCCACCGGGGGATTTGAAACGGTGGAGCACGCCTCCGTTTGCACCGAGCGTTGTCGACGGCTATTTGTTCGGGCGCGGCGCATGCGATGCCAAGGGGGGCCTTGGCTGCATGGCGGCGGCATTTGAGCGCCTTTGGAAAGAAGGGGCTCACCGTTCTCAGCATGGTTCCATCCTCTTTGTCGCCGTCGGCGGCGAGGAAACGGGAGGCACTGGAATCGCCTGCGAACTGGAGTCCGGATTGACTGCCGATGCCGCTGTCGTCGCCGAGCCTACCCAATGCATACCCCATACGGCGCATAAAGGACGTTTTTCGCTGCGCATCACCGTGGAAGGAAAACCCGCCCATGCCAGCAATCCGGCGGCGGGAGTCAACGCGATCAGCGGTATGATGCGGCTGCTGCCGTACATCGAGCAAGTGCACGAGGCGCTCCAGCAAAAGAGCCACCCGCTGTTGGGCCCGGCTGCGTCGACGGTGACGCGCATCGAAGGCGGCTCGGCCGTCAACGTCGTCCCGGATCGCTGCAGCGTGTGGGTCGACAGGCGTTTGCTGCCCGGCGAGACGCCTGAAGCAGCGCTGGCGGAGTATGATCAGGCGATTGCGGCTGCACGGCAGGCGCATCCTGACCTCCAAGTCAGCCGCGAGATGTTCGATGTCGCCTTGCCGGCGGAAACGCAGGATGCCAAGCTGGCAGCCTTGTTCGAAGCGGAAGCCAGTCGCGTTTTGGGACGGCCGGTGCAGGCGGCAGGCTTTCACGCGACGTGCGACATGGCTCATCTTGTCCACGACGGGGGCATTCCGACGCTCATCTTCGGCCCGGGCGATCTGGCATGGGCTCATCAATACGACGAACGGGTGGCGGTCAGCGAATTGTACCAGGCCGCCGAAGTATATTACCGCGCAGCCCGGCGCTGGCTTGGCATCGGCTGACCGTCAGCGCTCTGGTGAGGGCAACACCAAATGTTCGCCGTCCCATGTCGTTTCTTCCATGTCCTCCGAATCCAGCACGGACAAGATCATAAAATGGATGCGCACAAACTCGGGAAACCAATGGACGGCGATGATTTCCCCGGTTGCAAACCGGACGGCGGGGCCTTCCTGCGAAAGCCAGTAAATGTGGACACGTCCTTCGATGGACGCTCTGCTTTTTAAGCGCTCCATGACCCGGGGATGCACGTGGTGGGTCGCATAAGCCAGATGGTAAAACGCTCCGCTGCCCAGCCGGCGTAAGTTTTCCAACACCCAGGCACCTTTCACCGCGAGTCGCACGGCAACCACCTCGCCTTATGGTACGCCGGAGGCAGGGAATAGGTTCCAAAAAAAGAACACCCCCGATACGTTCCGGGGGTCGGGGGTTGGGATACGGAGGGGGGTGTTCTTCTTTTGTATCTCAATTAAAATGATAATGGAAGAAACCGCTTGAAGCTATAAGGCATGAGCCCCAAAAACCTCTAGGACTTTGGTACTATATTCCCCGCCTCGATTCCGCCTTGTCCCAAGAGAATGTGCAATTGTGGCAGGATCAACCATTGTGCCAGCCGAAATGGTGTATCTGTCAGCCCAACGGTGGCTTGGACCCTCCCCGTCGTATTGCGCTTGTCATGGACGACAGGCTGACGACGTAAATCTAAGGAGGAGCACAGGGGGGATGGTGCAGGTGAGGGCATGGGTGATTCATCTGCGTTCGCTGTGGTGGATCGTCTTGATCGCGCTGACTGTCTCCGTCGTCACAGGGGCAGGCGTCGCTTTGGAACGTCATCTGCATCCCACCGTCTACATCGCTGGGCTTCGCTTTGACGCTTCCCGGGCCGAAGAAGTCCGACTTGCCCTCCTTGCCCTGCAAAACCGCCCCATCACGCTCCGCACTCTCCAAGGCGAAACGTGGCAGACAACTCCAACCGAATTAGGGGTCCGCATCGACGTCGACAAGGCCATCGATCAGGCTTGGAAAGCACTGGAACTGCCGTTTGGCGCCCGTTTGGGCATGTGGGTCGACGAATCGGAAACGTTTGAAATACACATCCCGCTGACGGCCGATGTCGACGCCGAACGGCTGTATTCCGCTCTCGTCGCTTTGGCTCCGGACCTGGAGCGCGATCCGGTTGACGCTCGCCTGTATGTTCGGCCGGAAGGACCGGTGATTGACCCGGGCCAGATCGGCTATCGTCCCGACATCCAGGCTACCCGAACACAGGTCCTGCGCGCGTCAATGAGTCGCAATGATCGAACAGCATACGTTATTTTAGAGTCAATTCCACCTTCTGTTGCTCCGGAGCATCTCGAGGCCGTCAAGTCGCTTTCGCTGTTGAGCGAATTTACCACCACGTACGACGACGGACCTGAAAATGCCGGTCGCGCCACCAACATTCGGCTTGCCGTTGAGCGCATCGACGGTGCGGTATTGCGCCCGGGCGACGTGTTCTCATTGAATGAGCAGACGGGTCCGCGCACTGAAGCCGAAGGTTACCAAACCGCACCGGTGATTATCGACGGAGAACTCGTGCCCGGCATCGGGGGCGGAGTCAGCCAGGTGACGTCAACGGTTTTCAACGCCGCACTGCTGGGCGGGATGGAAGTCATCGAGTATCACAGTCATTCCCGTCCGGTTTCTTATGTGCCGTTGGGGCGTGACGCCACGGTTTGGTACGATGTTTTGGACTTTCGCTTCAAGAACACGTGGCATGATCTCGTCATCGTTCAAGCGATAGCCGACGGCGGTTTGCTTTCCGTCAAGTTGTGGTCGCCGTCGCCAACCGATCGACGCTCGGTAGCGATCCGGACTGAAACGCTTGAAGTTTACGCCGCTCCGGTGGAAGAAAGGGTCGACCCGAACCTGCCGCCGGGCGAACGGGTCATCGAAGCCGCAGGTCGCGACGGACGGCGCGTCGCCATCCATCAAACGGTGTACGAAGACGGTGTGGTCGTCGCCCGTCGAACGTTGTACGCGACGTACCGTACCAGCCCGGAAGTGTGGCGTGTCGGGCCGGATGAACCATAAAGCGCGGCCCGGCGAGGGCGAGCGAAGCTCGACGGCATCGCAAGGCCTTACAAGCCGAGGCGGCCTTTCACTTGACCGATGTATTCCAGCGCTTCAATCAACGAAGCGTTGCCGAGCTCCATTTGCCGGTTGGCTTTTTCCAGATGGGCAGGCGACAAATCCTGCGTATATTCCTGTAACGCTTGAATGCCAGCGCGCTTTTGGTCGAGACTTTCATGCAGGCGGTCGAGCGCGTCGCGCAAAACGTACTGATCGGCCAAATTGAGCTTCGCCGGAGGCACCACTTCGTGCAGCAGCAAATCGGCTTGCTTTAAATCTTGTGACAGCACACCAAAACGTACCCAAGCGGTAAATCGGTCAATCTCGCCTTTTTCCAAAGCCTCCATCACCCGTGCTACACCGGCCAGGGCTTTGTCCGCAGCTCGGTGGGCTGTCATCACTTGACGTTCCCACAGGGGATAGGCCGCCTGCTGTTCGGGAAGCAAATCGGCGTTGGGCTCCACGGCGCCGGCGACACGCGGGACGACCTCGTCGTACATCTCTTCAGCGGTTGGCGGCAGAATGAAACGGCCTCGATCTTCCCCGACGGCGCGCAGGGGCGGAGGCAGTACGGTAAACAGAAGCAACACGCCGAGTGCAAACGGCACGAACGAGCGCAAGGGCGTGGTGAGCCACCGCCGGTCAATGCGGCCCCGCAGGATGCCAACCAGTCCGGCGATGAGCAAAATGAGGCTGGTGATGAGCCCGAACGAGACGGCAAAGTCCAATTGAGTCCGCAACTCCTCGTCAGCAAGATGTTTGGCGTTTGCGTTTAGGTTGAACGACTTGGAGGCCGTTCAATCTTTTGATCGAGCGGAATTTTGTGGTCGCACATTTGCCGTGCCGCAGGGTGATGGCCTTTCGCCCCAGGGGGCGATGCGATACAATGGAACGGAACGTGTATTCTTGCAGTGCGGGAGGAAGAACCTTGAAAGTGATGGTTATTCATCATGGAGACGAGGCGGGCAAGGCATTGGTCGAGCGGGTGAAGCGCACGGGGGTTGAAGTGGTTGAGCAGGCCCCTCGGTGGCCGCAGTTCTTTCACGCTATACATATTCCGCCGACGCCGGGGGAATTTCGCCGCGACGACGCTGAAAAGCCTGAGATCGTCGTCGTCGAATGCTCAACCGATCCGAGCGTCGGCCGTGAGGTCGGCGGTTATATTGGTGAAACCGGCTTCACGCGGCACATTCCGGTGTATTTGGTCGATCATCCCGAGGATGAGCTGTACAAGGCGAAACGCCGCGCGCCCAATGCCCATCTTGTCACGAGCAGTGAGCTTGAGAAAATCTTAAATGAAAAGGTCAACGCAGCGGATTAAACACGTTTCCGCACGAATGGCATGGATCAGCGCTGTGCCAGCTGCAGTACTCGTTCCCATATGGCTGCGTTCACGGGTACGATGGCAAGCCGAGGGTGCCGCAGCAGCTCCCAGGCGGCAAACTCGGGGTTTTGTTTGAGCTCCGCCAACGAGATGGGGCGACCGAGTCGCCCCCGCGCCGCTACGTCGATGCGGGGCGGATCCGCATAAGGTGCCGTAAGCACTTCCGCTACACCGACAATGGCTTGTTCGCTTCCTGCATGAAAGATGAATGACAAGCTGCAAGGACCGAGCGCGTGCGCCAATCTTCGTGCCGCAGCACGGCTGATTTGCCACGGCCATGCGTCCGTTCTTTCCAAGTCATCGTAACTGAACATTTCCGGATTGGTTTTGAACAACCAATACGTCGCCATAGAACCGCCCTCCTGGTCGGTTTTAGCATGACTCGGGTGGGACGGCTTCATGAAAAAAGCCGGGCCGAGCGTCGTCATAGGAGAGAACAACGATGCTCGACCCGGCTTTGGTTTGGTTTGCGGTTTACAGCAGATGAGCGTAAGGATCGGCTGCCCGCTTTTCTTCATAGGCTCGAATGGCGTCTTCATGTTGCAGCGTGATGCCGATGTCATCGAGTCCTTGCAAGAGGCAGCTCTTGCGGTAAGGATCGATGTCGAAAGTGACTTCGAGACCGAGATCATCCGTAATCTTCTGCTCTTCCAGATCGACCGTCAAGCGGTAGCCTTCGTTGGCTTCGACACGCTTGAACAATTCGTCGATGGTCTCTTCAGGGAGAATGATCGGCAAAATCCCGTTCTTAAAGCAGTTGTTGTAGAAAATGTCGGCGAAGGAAGGCGCCAAAATGACCCGGAAACCGTAGTCGAGAAGCGCCCACGGTGCGTGCTCACGCGATGAACCCGAGCCGAAATTGTTTCGGGTCAAAAGAATGGATGCACCTTGGTACCGCGGATAATTGAGCACGAACTCCGGGTTGGGCTCCCCTTTGTCATCGAACCGCCAGTCGTAGAAGAGAAACTGGCCAAAGCCCGTGCGTTCAATGCGCTTGAGAAACTGCTTCGGAATGATTTGGTCCGTGTCGACGTTGACACGGTCAAGCGGGGCTACCAAACCGTTGTGCCGGACAAATGGTTCCATAAAATACTCGCTCCTTGCGGCGGTGCCGTGCCCGGCCATGTGCCGGGCCACGGCAGCCGAATCTTGTGAAGCCTGCTCGGACACGTTCACCTAAAGCCTTAGGCGCTGGCGTTGATGTTCCAGGTGCGAATGTCGACGAAGCGGCCTTCGATGGCAGCCGCAGCCGCCATGATCGGGCTGACGAGGTGGGTGCGCCCGCCGCGGCCTTGACGGCCTTCGAAGTTGCGGTTCGAAGTCGATGCACAACGTTCGCCGGGCTGCAAGATGTCGGGGTTCATGCCGAGACACATGCTGCAGCCGGACTCCCGCCACTCAAAACCGGCGGCCTTGAAGATTTCGTCCAACCCTTCCGCTTCCGCCTGCGCCTTGACGGTTTGAGAGCCGGGAACGACAATGGCTCGAACGTTCGGGGCGACTTTGTGCCCCTTCACCACAGCCGCAGCCGCCCGCAGATCTTCGATGCGTGCGTTGGTGCAAGAGCCGATGAACACGCGATCGATCTTGATGTCGCTGATGGGCGTGCCGGGTTTGAGGTCCATGTACTCCAACGCGCGTTCGGCTGCTTTCCGTTCGACTTCGTTTTCAAACGATGCGGGATCCGGAACGACGCCCGTCACCGGTACGACTTGTCCGGGGTTGGTGCCCCAGGATACGAGCGGTGCCAAATCGGTGACGTCGAAATCAATTTCTTTGTCGAACGTCGCACCGGGATCCGTAGACAGCTTCTTCCAAGCTTCGACGGCACGTTCCCAGTCTTCGCCCTTCGGGGCGAATTCGCGTCCCTTGACGTATTCGAACGTCTTTTCGTCGGGTGCCACCATGCCTGCCCGTGCACCGGCTTCAATCGACATGTTGCAGATGGTCATCCGTTCTTCCATGCTGAACTGCTTGACCACTTCGCCACGGTATTCGATGACATAGCCCGTGGCACCGTCCGTGCCGATTTGACCGATGATGCCCAAAATGACGTCTTTGGCGGTGACTCCGGGAGGCAGCTTGCCGTTGATGTTGATTGCCAAGGTTTTCGGCTTCATCTGCTGCAAGCATTGCGTCGCCAACACGTGCTCGACTTCGGAGGTGCCGATGCCGAACGCCAAGGAGCCGAAAGCGCCGTGAGTCGAGGTGTGGCTGTCACCGCAGACAATGGTCATGCCGGGCTGCGTCAAGCCGAGTTCGGGACCGATGACGTGCACGATGCCTTGGCCTTCGCTGTACAAGTCGTAAAGCCGAATGCCGAACTCTTCGCAGTTCTTCTTGAGCGTTTCCATCTGCTTCAACGAGATGGCATCGGTGATCGGAAGCGACCGGTCCCACGTAGGTACGTTGTGATCCATGGTGGCCACCGTCAGATCCGGACGGCGTACCTTGCGCCCGGCCAGCCGCAAGCCTTCGAAGGCCTGGGGTGAGGTCACTTCATGGATCAAGTGCAAATCGATATATAATAGGCTCGGTTTGCCGGGTTCTTCCCAGACGACGTGGGAATCCCACAGTTTTTCGAACATGGTTCGCGCCATCGTGATTCACCTCAGAAAAGTACACTCGCCCACACCGGCAGCCGGGAGGGCGGTCGAAAAAACGGAAGCGTAGATACACCGCAAGTTCAAATAGACTGGACGAACGGAATACCAATCGTCGCTGCGACTACACCGCGCCGAGCAGGCAGATTCCAGAAAGCCTTCCTTATATTTTGCCAGGAAAAAGCGCTCAGTGCAAGCCCGATTTCGGGATGTTAAGTTAAGATTACTACAACTGTAAGCTTTTTGGTAGTCCAAGGCCCATTACAGGGGACGCCAAATTTATCCCGCATACAAATAGGATCAGGCCAGTGAGGCTAGAATGATGGCTCTTGTTCTCGTGTGTCACGTCCGAAGATGCTAAGGGGGCGGTCCAAACGTCGTTTCTCAGTGTGAGTGCGACTGCGGCCACAACCTATTTTTTGTGGAGGTACTTTTTTCCTCGGCAGGCGCGCGGCGAATTCGACGCCATTCTCGATCTCCGGCAGCACGAACGCATCGTTGTCGTCGCTCCGCATTCCGATGACGAAGCGCTGGCAAGCGGCGGACTGATTCATCAGGCGGTGAAGGCGGGAAAACGGGTCGACGTCATCCTCATCACCAACGGAGACGGCTTTGCTCTCGCCACGGGAAGGGCCTATCGCCGTCTGCGAGCATCGCCGCAGCGGTTCATTGAGTTTGGGCAAATTCGTCAGAAGGAATCGTTGCAGGCTTGCGCACAATTAGGAGTGCCTGAAAACCGGGTTTATGCGCTTGGCTATCCCGATCGTGGCATTCGGGCGATGTGGTACGATCACTGGGAGGAGGGCAACCCATACCAATCGCCGTTTACACGGGTCACGGCGGTTCCTTATCCGGCGGCGCTCCGCTTTGGCGCCCCGTATGCGGGCGAGTCGCTGGTCAAAGATCTCATGGCTTTATTCCGGCGCTTGCGTCCGACGCTCGTGGTCGGCCCGCATCTGAACGACGCGCATATTGACCATTGGAGCACGCACAATTTCGTTCGCTACGCGCTGGCCCTACTTGAAGAAGCTGGAGAGATGTCGCCGCTGTACCTGGGCTATTTGGTGCATCGGGGAAATTGGCCTGCGCCCAAAGGGCTTCACCGCAGCAAGCCGCTCGTGCCGCCGGCGTCGATGCTCCGAGGAGACTGGCGCTGGCTGTGGTACGGCTTGGAACCGGATACCATCGAGCGCAAGCATGAGGCGATTCTGCTGTACCGAACGCAAATCGCGATTTTGCGTCGGTACATGATAAGTTTCGTCCGTGTGAACGAAATTTTTTCACCGCACTCGGTTTCCGTGGTCCCCAACATCGGACGGATTCCCGAACCGACGGCATGGCCATATTCTAGAGGCCGCGTGCTGAATCCGGAGAAAGACACCGTCGTCAGGCGGCTGCAAGGGGCGGCGAACATTACGGGCCTTGACGCCGTTGAGGCTGAAGGTCGGCTGCTCGTTCGGATTGACTTGCGCACCGCCGTAAGCCGGGAAGTGTTGTATCGTCTCTACGTTCGCGCCGTGCGTCCGCCAGGCTGGACGGACGAAGGTGTGGCTTGGCTGATGTGCTCGGCACGGGTACGCGGCAAAGGGACCATGCACAGCCGGGTGGAAAGCGTGCCGCAGGACGTCGCGGGGCAAGGCGAAATCTCCGCTCATTACGCCGGAAATGCGGTCGTCTTCGCCATTCCGAAAACGATGCTCTATCCGCGTTCGGCCTTCATGATGGCGGCGGAAACCCGCTTGCGCGGCTTGCTGGCCGATGTAACCGGCTGGCAGGTGTTTCGCTGGAGCGACGGATGACAAAAAGGACCCACGATAAGGGAACGGGTGGCATGGCTGAACATGGCGGCATGGGGCGTCTCCACGGCATGTCTTGAAAAATCTCGTCGTAGCCGTATACTGGAATGGTAAAGACCAAACTGTTAAGGCCACTTCTGGGAGGGCTTGAAAATATGGAGGAACGACAACTCGGGTCTTGGGCTGTGAAGCGTGGTTTGGCGGATGCGCTTACCGGCGGCGTGATTATGGACGTCACCACCCCGGAGGAGGCAAAGATCGCCGAAGAAGCCGGTGCCATAGCGGTCATGGCTCTTGAGAAGGTGCCGGCGGACATCCGTGCAGCTGGCGGCGTGGCGCGCATGGCGGATCCAGCCATCATTCAAGCTATCCAAGAAGCGGTCAGCATTCCGGTGATGGCCAAGGTGCGTATCGGGCACTTCGTCGAGGCACAGGTGCTTGAAGAACTCGGGGTCGATTTTATCGACGAAAGCGAAGTGCTGACGCCGGCTGACGATGTTTACCACATCGACAAGCATGCTTTCAAAACGCCGTTTGTTTGCGGCGCGCGCAATTTGGGCGAAGCGCTGCGGCGCATTGCCGAAGGGGCGGCCATGATCCGCACGAAAGGCGAACCGGGAACCGGTGACATTGTCGAGGCGGTGCGGCATCTGCGGACGGTCAACGAGGAAATTCGCTGGCTGCGCTCACTCGACCGGCAAGAGCTCGTGGTGGCAGCCAAGAAGCTCGGTGCTCCGCTGGAACTCGTGGTTGAAGTGGCCGAAAAAGGCAGGCTTCCGGTGCCCAATCTATCCGCAGGCGGTGTGGCGACTCCGGCAGACGCTGCGTTGATGCGGCAGCTGGGTGCGGATGGTGTGTTTGTCGGTTCCGGCATTTTCAAGTCCGAAAATCCAGCGGCACGTGCCAAAGCGATCGTCGAAGCGGTCAAGCATTACAACGATCCCAAGGTGATCGCGGAAGTTTCCCGCGGCTTGGGCGAAGCGATGACGGGCATCCAGTCGGAGAGCTTGCCGACGGAAGCGCGCATGGCTGTGCGAGGAGAATAGGAAAACAGAACCTTTTCAGAGCAGCCATATCCGAGCGTAATGTACACCAACCTGGATCACACTAAGAGTGTGAGAAAGGGGGGTGGAGGGGGGAAGTCAATATCCCCCGCACAGATATGGTCATTGGCGTAGAACGTCTGCAAAAGGAATATCGTCGGCTCTGCGAGACGTTGAATCGGCCTGCGATCAGCCGCCAAAGCACTGCGTATCGCCGCATTGTACGACGCATGGAACGCTTGCAGGACCTTGTATGGCGCATTGAAACCCAATGGGAACGGCGGCCTTGACAGGATTTTGCGAGGGTAGTAAGATAAACGCAGTTTCGCCGTGATAACCGAATAAAAGCGCATACTTATCGAGAGTGGTGGAGGGACTGGCCCGATGAAACCCGGCAACCGGCAGCATGGAAGCTGCGTCCGGTGCCAACTCCTGCAAGGTGTTTCACCTTGAGAGATGAGATGGGGCTAATTTTGTATACGCGTCGAGCGTGTCCGTAACCCCTTCTTCGGAAGGGGTATTTTTATAGGTTAAACCACAGGCTCGGCGAACGACTGCCTTTGTTATTGATGCCACGGTCGATCGAATTCATCGAGGCCCAGCCGGTTCATGTCCGGATGGAAATCTAGTTTTTTACAGAGGAGGGAAGGTGGTGAGCCATACGATTCGTATTGCTCCTGGCCATGAGACTGCCTTCCGTCACTTCAAGCGGCGCCAAGAGCTGCAATTTGTTCACTTCTCTCGCGAGAACCCTCTTCGCCTTGACAGCGGAATTGAATTTGGCCCAATCACCGTCGCATTTGAGACCTACGGCAAACTCAATGCTGCAAAAGACAATGTCATTCTCGTTGAGCACGCTTTGACGGGCGATTCGCACTGTGCCCGGCACAGCCCGGACGATCCGCACAACGGTTGGTGGGACCCGTTGATCGGGCCTGGACGTGTGTTTGACACGGATCGCTACTACATCATATGCGCCAATACGTTTGGCGGCTGTCAAGGGACTACCGGACCTGCCAGCATCGATCCGCGTACCGGACAACCGTATGCCATGAATTTTCCCGTCTTTACGATTCGGGATATGGTCCGCCTGCAAAAGATGCTCTTGGACCATCTCGGCATCGAGCGCGTCTTTCTCGTCGTCGGTGGTTCCATGGGGGGAATGCAGGCGCTGCAGTGGTCCGTCGACTATCCCGACATGATGGACGGGGTGCTCGCCATCGCGACGCCCGGACGAGCGTCGCCCCAGTCGATTGCCTACAATGAAGTGGCACGCCAGGCCGTAATGAACGACCCCAACTGGCGGCGGGGCAACTATTATTTCCACGATGAAGGTCCCGACCGAGGGCTCAGCATAGCACGGATGCTCGGCATGATTACCTTTCAAAGCGACGCGTCCATGCGGATGAAGTTCGACCGCCGCTTTATGAACGCCACGAAAGATGAGATGTTCGACTTCTCAACTCAATTTGAAGTCGAAAGCTATCTGCACTACCAAGGCGACAAGTTGGTCAAACGCTTCGATGCGAATTCGTTTTTGTACTTGACGCGGGCGTTGGATCTTTTCGACTTGAGCTATGGCTACGAGTCGTACGAGGCGGCCATCGACCGGGTTAGCGCTTCGGTGCTGATTGTCGGCATCAGCTCGGATATTTTGTATCCGCCGTATCAGCAACAAGAGGTCGTCGAAATCATGCAGCGCCTCGGCAAAGACGTCCGTTACGCCGAACTCGACACGATTTACGGCCATGACGGCTTTCTCATCGAGTTCGAGAAACTCAGCCCGATTTTCCGGCAATTCGTCCAGGAATTGGAGGCCTCCCGGGCGCGCACGAGCAGCTTTTATTCCACTTCGTAATCGTCGACCGACGCCTGTTGAAATGCCGGGGTGTCGCTCTGCACGCGCGGGCGCCGTCGGCTCAGCGACACGATCAGCGTCAGCGCCGCGATCGGCACCATCACTACAGTTACGGCATGCATCCCGGTCATAAAGCGTTCGCTCATCACCGTCAGAAGTTCAGGATCCATGTTGGCATGGATGTCGAGCCGACTCGTACCGGTTGTTAGCGCAAAAATCAAGGCCGTCAAGGCAACCCCCAGACTTTGACCCGTAAAACGAAAGGTCCCCAACAGGCCTGAGGCGATGCCCCGGCGATGCGGCGGCACCGTCGACATCACGGCGTTGTTGTTCGGTGCCATAAACAGGCCGAGACCGACACCGATGACGATGATTCGCAGGACGACTGGCGTAATATTCATATCGGCGGTTATTTGCGTTGCGAACAAGGCGCCCACGGTGAGCACGCCGAGCCCCGTTGAGGCGACGTTGTCGGCCCCGAACCGATCCGACAGCCAACCTGCCAACGGCCCGATGCACATGATCGTCAAAGGCAGGGGCAGCATCACCATGCCCGCATCTTGCGCCGAAAGCCCGCGGATGACCTGCCAGTAAAACGGCAGCATAAAGGTCAACGCCGACATGCAAACGGTGGCCAGCAAGCCGGTGAGCTGTCCTGCGGTGAAGGAGCGGTCACGGAACAGTGACAAATCGATGAGCGGATAAGGTACGCGCCGTTCCCAAAAATAAAAAGCGACAAAAGCCGCGGCACTGAATGCCGTCAGGGCGAGGATGCCAGGTGAAAGCCAACCCCATGCGGGACCTTCAGTGAAGACCAAAAGCGCGCCGGCGAGCGCGGTGACGAACAGCGCACCGCCTGTCCAGTCGACGGGTTCGAGTGTGCGGCCGCTGCGCAGGTCAGGCAGGTATTTGGCCGCCAGCACCATAGTGAGCACACCGACCGGGAGATTGATGTAGAAGACGGCTTCCCAGCTGAAATGCGTGACGAGAAAACCGCCCAGCGTAGGGCCGGTGGCGGCGCCGCTGCTGATGATAATGCCTTGGATGCCCATGGCGAGGCCGCGTTTTCCCGGGGGAAAAGTGTCCGTGACAATCGCCAGCGTGTTGGTGCTGATCAATGCGCCGCCGACGGCTTGTACCACGCGGGAAAATACGAGCATGCCGACGCTTCCGGAAAGGCCGGCCATGAGGCTGCCGAGCGACAAAATGAACACTCCAGCCATAAACAAACGCTTGCGCCCGAAAATGTCGCTGATGCGTCCGAATAGCGGCACCAAGGCGGTCAGCGTAAGCGTGTACGCGATGACCGTCCACTGAATGGTGTCGATGGACGCGTTCATTTCATCGGCGATGCTGGGAAGTGCAATATTTAAGATGGATATGTCCGCAACCGACATAAACAATCCGAGGGAGACGGCAAACAAAATCATCCACGGATTGCGCGCCAGGCCCCCTTGATGAGTAGCCTCAACGTGTCCGCTGCGTTCTGCCATCCACAAATCCCTGCTTTCATGTGTTGTTGTTCAGGTGTTGTTCTGGTGAAAGCTGTCGCCGAATGCATCGCGTAAATGCTGCAAACCGGCGATGATGGTGTCGAGTTGTGAAGGTGGAAGTGCCTGCAGGCGTTCTTGGAGGAATTCCAAGTGCATGCGTTCCAATCGGGAGCGAAAGCTGCGCCCGGCCTCGCTCAACCGCAGCCTTTTGCGGCGTTGGTCGTCCGGATCCGGAAATTTATGTATCCAGCCGTCCACTTCCATTTGGTCGAGCAATACGGATACGTATCCTTTGGACAAGCCGCACCTGCGGCCGAGTTCCGTCACCGTAATGCCCGGGGAGTCGCCGAGGTGGCGCAGGATCACCACGGTCGTCAGGGGGACGCCTTGCCGCTCGAGAAATTCGGCCGCGTGGTGTTTCAGGATGCGCTGAACGTCTTGCAACAGTTTAAGCATAACCTCAATGCTTTGGTTTGCCACACGGTTTCCCCCGGCCCGCGGAAATGGTTTGGTACTAAACGTTTGATGCCAAACCAAGTGTAGCATACCGGAGTAGGTGGTTCAAGCGACGGCCGAAACAGCAAACGGGCAGAGCCCTTTAGGACTCTGCCCGTCTTGGTGCTGTATCGTTCAAGCGAACGCCGGCTTACGATTTGACTCTTTCCGCCGCCAAATGGGCCAGCCTCTCGGCGGTGAAGCCGAGGTAGGCGGCAACTTCGTTGCCGGGACCGCTTTCTCCGAAGCGGTTCAGGCACAAGAAGCCGTCGCCCGGTTGAGCCAGGGCATGCCAGCCCGTTTCGACACCCGCTTCAACGAATACCCGCGGGATGCCCGGCGGCAGCACTTCGTTTTGGTACGCTGCGTCTTGTTCTTGGAAGAGCTCCCGCGACGGCATGGAGACGACGCGCACCCGAATGCCCTGGGATTCCAGGATGTCGGCCGCCTCGTAGCACAACGAGACTTCGCTGCCCGTGCCTACAAGGACGATTTGGGGCGCACCACCGGCGGTTTCACGAACGACGTAGCCGCCTTGGGCCGTACCCGCCGCTCCATTGATGCGCTCGAGCACCGGAACGCCTTGACGCGTGAGGATAATGCACGTCGGACCATCCGTCCGCTTGATGGCTTCTGCCCAAGCGTAGCGGACTTCCTCGCCGTCCGCCGGACGGAATACCCGGGTGTTTGGAATGATCCGCAGCGACTCAAGCTGTTCGACGGGTTGGTGGGTCGGTCCGTCTTCGCCCAAGTAGATGGAGTCGTGCGTGAAGATGAAAATCGGCGCGATTTGCATCAGAGCCGCGAGCCGGATGGGCGGACGCATGTAATCGGCAAAAGCCAGGAAGGTGGCGCCAAAAGCGCGCAGCCCGCCGTGCAGGGCGATGCCGTTGAGAATGGCTCCCATGCCGTGCTCACGCACACCGAAGTGGAAGTTGCGGCCGGCAAAATCGTCGCGCTGAACGGCGCCGCCGCCTTCAATGGTCGTGTTGGTGGACGGTGCCAGGTCGGCCGAACCGCCGACGAGATACGGAAGTTCTTTGGCGAGAGCCTGGATCACCTTGCCGCTGTCTTGCCGTGTGGCCGATTTGGTGCCGACTTCAAACTTCGGCAGCCGTTCGGCCAAATCGTCCGGTACCGGCGCTGCCGCTGCATCCCATTGCTCACGCAGTTCCGGATAGGCTTTGGACCAAGCTTCAAAGCGTTCTTCCCATTCGCGCCGGGCCTGTGCCCACTCTTTCCGCTTTTCGGCGAAGAAATCGTAAACTTCTTGGGGCACATAGAATTCCTGATCGAGCGGCAAGTTGAGAGCCTGCTTGAGCGCCTTGACCGCTTCAGGACCGAGAGGTGCGCCGTGTGAAGCTGCGGAGCCGGCTTTAGGACTATGCTGTCCGATGACCGTTTTGGCCAAAATGAGGCTCGGACGGTCGGTTACGGCTTTGGCGGCTTCGATGCTTTGAAGGATGGCGTTCATATCATGGCCGTCGATTTTTTGAATGTGCCAGCCGTAGGCGGCAAAGCGGTCAGCCACGGATTCGGTGAAAGCCAGGTTCGTTGAACCTTCAATGGAAATTTGGTTGTCGTCGTAAATGACGATGAGCTTGCCGAGCCCGAGATGGCCGGCCAGCGAAGCCGCTTCACTGGCGACGCCTTCCATCATGTCGCCGTCGCCGGCAAGGCAGAACGTATAATGGTTAACAATTTCGTAGCCCGGCCGGTTGAAGCGTGCTGCGAGCATTCGTTCCGCGATGGCCATGCCGACGGCGTTCCCGAAACCTTGACCGAGGGGACCGGTTGTCGTTTCGATGCCAGGGAGCATCCCGTATTCGGGGTGGCCGGCGGTCTTCGACCCGAGCTGGCGAAATCGCTTAATTTCATCCATCGGCAGGTCATAGCCGGCAAGATGCAGAAACGCGTACAGAAACATCGAGCCGTGACCGGCTGAGAGGACGAAACGGTCCCGGTCCGGCCAGTCGGGATGTGTGGGGTCGTGCCGCAGCACTTGGCTGTACAAGACGGCGCCAATTTCTGCACAACCCAAGGGCATCCCCGGGTGGCCCGAATTTGCTTTTTCTACAGCATCAGCAGCGAGCCCACGTGCCGTGCGGGCAATGGTTTCCAACATGCGAGGTGCCTCCTTGTGGATGATGGGTCGAATCCCATGACATACCGCAATCGTCTTAGACATTTCCTGCAATAATCCTTCCCTGAGTTCCGTCGAAAGCCAGTTATGGCCAAATCGACCGGGCGTCTGTGCAGTTGGCAAAAGGCGGCTTGGTTTCAAGGGAGGGATTCGATTCGCCGTTGTGAAACTTTGTTGGAGGCGTATCGACGTATCGAACGGGAATGTGCTTCGGCAGGGAGTGAAGCGAATGCTTGTACCGGAGCGTCGTGGGCAAAAGCGGCTTCGGTGGCTCTTGGCGACCATCGTCTTGATGACCGCGCTCATCGGTTTCGCTTTGCCGGGAAGGGCTGAATGGAAAACCCTGGAAACGGACCACTTTTACATTCACTTTCCTGCCGGAGACGAAGCCCAGGCCTGGCACATTGCCGAGTTGGCCGAACGCATCCATGTTGAACTGACCGAGCGGCTGCAGCACCAGCCGTCTCAGAAGACGCATGTCGTCTTGCGTGACCGCGCTGATGCGGCCAATGCCTTTGCCAGTCCGTCGCTCTATAACCATATTGAGCTTCAGACCGTTTTCCCGTCCAGCAGCGCCAGCTACCTCACAGGATTCGGCTTTACGTTCCACGACTGGTATGAATTGCTTTTCCGGCACGAATACACGCACGTACTTCACATGGATATGCGCCCTGCGGTCAGCCGCGTGCTGATGACCATATTTGGGCGGGTCCCCTATTTGACCTATCCCATGGCGTTGTCCCCGCCGCTCGTCATCGAAGGGCTGGCCGTCTTGATGGAGAGCGAACTGCCCGGCGGGCGAGGGGGCGGCTCTTATTACGACATGTTCCTGCGGACGGCGGTCCTCGCTGACGCGTTGCCGGAACTCGATCAAGTCATCGGTCACTACCAACGTTCGGACTGGCAGCCGGGCGGCGACCCTTATTTATACGGATACGCTTTTTTGGATTGGCTGGAAAAGACGTACGGCGAAGCGGCCATCCATCAAATCAACGACATGCTGCTGGTGAGCCCTGAGCGCTTTGGGGCTGCGGTAGAGGAAATTGCCGAAATGCCCCTCGACCAAGTGTGGTGGCGCTGGCAGCAAGACACCAAGCGACGCTATATGAAGCAGGTGGAATCGCTGGCCGCGCAGCCGTTCAGCGAGACGACGCCCATCGAGACCGCGGGCGAGTATGCTTTGCTGCCGGCGGTCGATCCTGCCATGCAGCGAGTGGCTTTTGTCGTCGGGGGAAATGTCAACCCGGCTTTGCGGATATATGATCGGGCCCTCGAGAGCGAAGTTCACGTCGCCGCCCTGCAAGGAATTCTGACCGGCAGTTTGGCCTGGCATCCAGAAGGCAGCCGGGTGGTCGTCAGCCGCTTGACGCCCAAAGCGGCGTCCAGCCACACGCAGCTGGCCGAAGTCGACGTCAAACGCGGCGACATGCGCAATTTGCCCGGAACGGAGCGCGGCTTTGCCCCGTCCTACAGCCCCGAGGGCGATCGGCTGGTGTACATTGCCCGGGACGGCGGGGAGACCGAGCTGCGTTTGTACGTTTTGGCGACGGGTGAGCAAGCGGTGCTGTTCCGGCAACCCGGCGTCCAGCTGCTCGATGCGGCGTGGTCGCCCGACGGCCGCTCCATTGCGCTGGCGGTCTGGCAAGAACATAACGGATCGGGGATCGCCCTGTTCGATTTGGCCCGTTCTGAATTGGTGCCGCTTTTCGGCGGGGACGGTACGTATTTGGCACCGGCCTGGAGCCCGGACGGACGTTACTTGCTTTTCGCCTCGGATCGAACCGGAGTGTTCAACCTTTACCGCTACGATATGGAGCGCGACGAGATCCACCGGATGTCTCACACCGCAACGGGACTTTTTCATCCGCAGTGGCTTTCCAAAACACTTTGGCTGGCGGTCGAATATACGGCTGAAGGATACCGGCTCGTTGAGGTTGAGGCAGCGGTGGTCGATCGGCTGGCCCGCGTTCCGTGGCACATCACGCCGTCCAGCGCATCCGGTGGATCGTCGGCAGCCGTGCACGATGACACTGCCGACGCCTATAGGCTGAGGCCGTATTCGGCGTGGCCTACGCTGCTGCCCAAATATTGGTGGCCTGTCTTGCAAGAGGCGGCCGGAGAAACGCGTCTCGGCGCCGTGACGGCCGGCAGGGACATCCTTGCTCGCACTGCATACAGCGCAGAGGTAACGGTAGGCTTGAGTACGGGAAGCCTGGGCTACCGCTTGGAATTTGAGCGGGCTTTGGGCGAATCCGGCTTTGCGCTGTTTGGTTCGGCGCAAGATATCGACGTTCAAGTGGGGCCATCGGGATCATGGCAGGATCGCACGGTGCTCTCGTTCGGGATCAGCCGCCGCGGCGGCACGAGTGCGTCGTCACACTTGATCTGGCTCCAGGGCATCCGTGTTGTAGAGAGACCGCAAAACGCGTCCGGTGAGCCGCGGACAGGGCATGCCATCGGGGGCGGCTGGTCGTACGCCGGACAAGGAGGCAAGCTGGGCATTCGCTTGACACGCACCGCGGGGCTGTCGGTGCAAGTGCCCATAGAAGCCCCCGATCGGTGGCAAGCCGTGTATCAGCAAATTGATCAGATTGCCGGCCAAACGGATCGCCGGGGGCTTCAACTCGCGTTGAGCTTGGGGCTGAGTAGTGCTCCGCAAGCGCACGTTCTCGGGGGCGAAACCGGAATCTTTTCCTTGCGAGGCTACGATTATGGTACGGTTGCCGGCTCGTTGGCTGCTCGGGCCGCAATCGAAGGTCGCTTGCAAATTTGGCGCTGGGAACGAGGCTTCGGAGACCGACCGATTTTCTTGCGTGATGTCTCGTTCCACCCGTTTGTCGAGGTCGGTTATGCACTGAATCGGGGTGACGAACAAGGATTGGTGGGCTTGTCGGTCGGTGCCGAAATTGGGCTGCGACTCAGTCTTGGCTACGGAATAAGCGAAACCGATTGGCGAATCGGTGTTGCCTATGGCGTCGGCGAGCCGGGACCTCGTTTATACCTTCGCGTTGTTGCCTGATCGGAGCTCTTCGATAATCTGATCGTCGGTAAACGACATGACTTCGCCAAGCTTGCAGCGTTCGTTGCGGGGCACGCGGTATATCGGCAGGTTGTACTCTTTGCCATCGAGCATGATGGGCTCGTTGTAGGGAAAATCGACGTCGTCGTCGTGCGCTTCTTCCAGCCAGTCAACATATTCGTCGGACTGGATGTACGCAATGAACGTTTCGTCGACTTGGTCGGCGGGAACGACAACGACCGTTTCACCTGTCGGATCAATATCGATGGTGATACCTTTTCTTACCAACAGACATCCCTCCTCGATCACTACCCCTCGGGTGTTCGAAGCGCTTCGAACCCACCCAAACGGCAACCACTCTCCCTGACACATCTATCAATTGAACATACCCTACCCGATCTATTTTATCAGAAGGACCCGACGCCGTCATGTTTCATTTCGTGCACGCCGAATAGGAGGGAAAGTTGAGCCGGTAGCGAGGGTGATTTCGTATGATGGAGCAAGTCGAAAACGAAGGGGTGTGTCGTCGTTGTCGTTTCTGAAGCCTCTCGAGCGTGCACTTGCATTGGACGGGGCGGGAGTTTCGGGTTGGAATGGCGGAGCGACGTTTCACGACCGGCTGCGGCGGCTGCGCTGCAAGCGCGTGCGCGTCGTCACCATAGGCGGTTCACGCTGCGTTGGCCGCCTGGTCAATGTGCAACGTGATTACATTGTTCTGAAAACTAAGCGACGCCGCCTGCTTATCCGCATAGAAAGCATTTCGTGGGTGAGTCGATGCCGCAGGCGTCGCCGCAGGAAGCACTGTTCGTGCTGCTGGTAGGCTGCGCGGGCCGCTCGGCTACCAGCGTTTCCGCGTCAGCGCGACCGAACGGTAAATGTCGAGTCGTACTTTGATCGGGCCCTCTTTCGGAACGTTTTCATCAGCCAATTCGACAGGCAGAGGCACTGTGTTTTCCTGGCACTTGGGGCATTCAATGGCTTTTCTTTCATCCGAATACCAGGTGCGATCCAGCCAATAGCCCTCGTCATCCGAGATGAGTGTGACTTCGTTGCCGCATGCACAACGGATGATCATCGTTTCCTGCCTCCTTGTCGGCTTTATTCTACTACGTGGTGTGGAAGGCTGCAATACAACCCCTGCGCAGGCCATTTTCAAAAAGCGGCAGGAAGATTCCCTGGTCATGTCAAAGTGGGCTGATATATAATGAGAGTGTATACGCCTTGAAACGTTCCATCGTTGATACTGCAGTTTTGCAGCATGCGTGCGGATCTGGAATGAGGGAGATACCATGGCACACGTTATCCAGGATACTTGCATCGGCTGTACCGCCTGTGTAAAGGTATGTCCGGTCGATGCCATCAGCGGTGAGCAAAAAGCTGTACACAACATCAACCCGGAAATTTGCATCGACTGCGGTGCCTGCACTTATGTCTGTCCGGTCGAATGCATTTCCGATCCGGTTGGCGTCATTCCTGAACGCATTCGCCGTCGCAACGAATGGCCCAAGCCTGAAATCATCGAGGAACTTTGCACCGGGTGCAGCTTCTGCGTCGACGTTTGCCCGTTCGATTGCCTTGAGCTCGACGGGGCTGCGTTCCACGGCATCGCGCATCTTGTCGACCCGAAGTCGTGCGTCGGCTGTGCGATGTGTCAGGAAGTGTGTGCGAAGAACGCGATTTACGTACCCGGAAACAGAGCCTTCAGCGTCGGTGATCCGCGTCTCCCGTTGGCTCCGGCCGTCGCAGGCGGTAAAGCTGCAGGACTTCGTTTGAGCTGACGATGAAACCGATTGGAAGCGGAAACTCAACCCCCGCACCGTTTGAGTTGGCGGGGGTTTTTGCGCGTTCAAGGGACTGAGAAAGGTGGATCGCACGTGCGGCGGTTTAAAGTTGTCATGGAAGTGAGCGGATCTCAAGGTGTCATGCGGAAAGAAGGCCACGTTGAGGCCGCCAATGCGTTGAACGCCGTGGGACACGCCATTTTGCGGTTCGGCGTCAAGACGAACGACTTGACGCGTCTCGAGGTGGCTCTCGACGAAGCGGACAGCGGCACCGAAAGCTGACTTCCCGGGACGGGCGGGTTACCGTTTTTCGGGTTCACGCTGTTCGTCAGGTTTGCGGCCCTTGCCCCGTGTAAAGGCCCAAGCGAGGAATACCACTTGCCCGACAACGACCAAACTGAACAAGAAGAAGTGGATGCCGGGGGAAATGTTGACGAAACGCAGCGCGATAAGACAAGCGAGCAATGCGAAGAAAATATAGATGTCCTTTGGCATCGAAGAGCTCTCCCCTCTGTGCATGTTCTCAGTTCGGCGTCGGTGGGGCATATTCCTAGCAAACGGGGTGTAGGTGCCGTTGAATCGTTGCGCAGTCGACTACAGTGCCGCCCGCTTGATCGAACAAGCCGTCATACGAGGCGAAGGCCGCCTGACCTCATCGGGTGCGCTCGCCGTGCGTACCGGCCAATATACCGGTCGTTCACCGGAGGACCGGTATATCGTCGAAGAACCGACGTTCGCCGACCGGATTGCGTGGGGAGGAGCCAATCGGCCGCTGCCGGCCGCCGCCTTCGAGCGGCTGTATGCGAAAATGACCGCCTACTTGCAAAACCGCGACGTCTTTGTATTCAATGGATATGCCGGTGCCCACCCCAACTACCGACTGCCTATTCGCGTCTATACCGAGTTCGCTTGGCACAACCTGTTCGCCCGTAATTTGTTCGTACGTCCGTCACCTGAAACGCTCAAGCGTCACCTTCCGGAATTCACCGTATTTGCCGCGCCCGGTTTGAAAGCGGACCCCGACACTGATGGCACACGGTCGGAAGCGTTCATCGTCATTCATTTCGGACGCAAAATCGTTCTCATCGGCGGCACGGCGTATGCCGGCGAGATCAAGAAGGCCATTTTCACGGTGATGAACGGCCTGGCTCCGGAGCGGGGCATCATGCCTATGCACTGTGCCGCCAACGTAGGCGCCGACGGTGAAACCGCGTTGTTTTTCGGCTTGTCGGGAACCGGCAAAACAACGCTTTCCGCCGACCCGGACCGTTCGCTCATCGGCGATGACGAACACGGCTGGTCGGATGAAGGCATTTTTAACTTCGAAGGCGGCTGTTATGCCAAGTGCATTCGGCTCACCGAAGAAAGCGAACCGCAAATTTGGCGGGCGATACGGTTCGGCGCCGTGCTGGAAAACGTTGTCATCGATGACAGCACGGGGGTGCCGGATTTCCACGACGCCACCTTGACCGAAAACACCCGGGCGGCGTATCCGATCGAGCACATGGAAAATGCCGTGATTCCGGGCATTGGCGGACATCCGAAGACGATATGCTTTCTGACCGCCGATGCGTTTGGTGTACTGCCACCGATTGCCCGATTGGATACGGATCAAGCGCTTTATTACTTCCTCTCCGGCTATACGAGCAAGCTTGCCGGCACCGAACGCGGCGTCGATCAGCCGGTGGCGACGTTCTCCACCTGCTTTGGTGAACCGTTTTTGCCCTTGCCCCCGCTGCGCTACGCCGAGATGCTGCGCGAACGGCTGCAAAAGCACCGAACCGACGTTTACATGATCAATACCGGATGGACGGGCGGTCCGTATGGCGTCGGAGAGCGGATTCGTCTGCCGTTGACTCGTGCCATGGTCAGGGCCGCATTGCAAGGTGATTTGAAGCACGTCGAGTACCGCGTCGATCCGATCTTTCAACTTCACGTACCGCGGCATTGTCCCGATGTCCCGGCGGAAATACTGGATCCCCGGAGCACGTGGCGGCAGTTCGAAGCGTATGAACGACAAGCACGTGAACTCGCCGCTCGGTTCCGGCAAAACTTCCGGCGCTTCGGTAGGACGGCCGAAAGGCTGACAGCGGCCGGCCCGGTTGTGTAGGATTGTTGCGGAGGGCACAACGCCTTGTTTTGCTTCAGAATCCGTTTTGGAAGATGATAGCGATTTCCGTTGCGGACGCAGCCGCATGGTGATACAATAGGCCCGCACGCGCGGCAGCGAGGCCTTTTTTGGCGCGCCCAGTTCCCGCGGAGCCTCTGATGAAGTGTGGAAGGTGAGGCCATTGAAATGCTCCCTGGAGCGCTTCGCGACGCTCGCTTCGAAATACAATCCGTCCGCAGCACCCGAGCAGTATGAAACCCCGCTCTTTTCGGGGTTGGTGCGCCACGCTGCTCGCCGAACCGTTCCCTTTCACATTCCCGGGCACAAACGGGGCCAAGGGATGGATCCCGAATTTCGTGATTTCATCGGTGAAGCGGCGCTGTCCATCGATCTGATCAACATCGCTCCCGTAGACGATTTGCATCATCCCCGGGGCATTATCAAAGAAGCACAGGAGTTGGCGGCCAAGGCGTTTGGCGCCGATCACACGTATTTTTCCGTTCAAGGGACGAGCGGGGCCATCATGACCATGATTTTGGCCACGTGCAAGCCGGGCGACAAGCTTCTCATCCCGCGCAACGTCCATAAGTCGGTTCTGACGGCGGTTGTGTTGGCCGGAGTGCAGCCCGTGTTCATGCAGCCCGAGCTTGACCCCGATTTGGGTGTCGCTCACGGCGTCGGCTTAATGACTGTGCGGGAAACGCTCCGCAAGCATTCCGACGCCAAAGCGCTGGTCATCGTCAATCCAACGTATTTCGGCGTCTGTGTCGATTTGGCCGGCATTGTGCAAGAAGCTCACAAGTACGGCATACCCGTGCTCGTCGACGAAGCCCACGGGGCGCACTTGTATTTTCATCCCGAGCTGCCCGTCTCGGCCATGGAGGCGGGTGCGGACATGGCCGCCACGAGCATTCACAAGCTGGGCGGCTCGTTGACGCAAAGCTCGATTCTCAATTTGCGTGAAGGACTCGTCTCGCCGGAGCGCGTCCAGGCGGTGCACAGCATGCTGACGACGACATCGACGTCATATCTCCTGCTGGCCTCGCTCGATGCGGCACGGCGGCACCTGGCGGTATCGGGGCGCGAGCGAATTGGCCGCGCGCTTCGTCTCGCACGGGAGGCGCGGGAACGCATCAACGCCATCCCGGGTTTGTGGTGCCTCGGACCCGAGGCGATGGGCGATCGTTCGTCGGCGTATGCGCTCGACGAAACGAAGCTTTGCATATCCGTCAAGGACTTGGGCATTACCGGGGCCGAAGTGGAGCGCATTTTGCGCGACGAATTCCGGATTGAAGTTGAGCTGTCCGACCTGTACAACATCCTCTGCATCATCAGTTTGGGCGACACGGAAGAATCGGTTGACGCGCTCATCCGCGCGCTCAATGAAATTTCCCGCCGTTATGCCGACCGTTGGCAGAGGCGCCTCATTCAAGTGAGCTTGCCCGATGTGCCTGAATTGGCGGTAGCGCCGCGGGATGCGTTTTATGCTGAAACCGAGTCGGTACTGCTGCAAAAGAGCGTCGGACGCATTGCGGCGGAGTTTGTCATGGTCTACCCGCCGGGTATTCCGATTCTGCTCCCCGGCGAACGCATTACCGAACGCAACATCGATTACATTGAAAAGCACAAGGCAGCCGGCCTGCCCGTACAGGGACCCGACGATGCGACGTTGACGATGCTGCGCGTCTTGAAGTGAGCGAAGCCGAGCGGTGACCTCTGAATGCAAGGATCCGGTATCGCAACGACTCCGGCAACGCGGCGGCTCATAGCGCGCGGTTCAACGTGATGATCAAATTTCGGTTGCTGTCCACGTTCACCCGGTCGCCGTCGCGCACGACGGTTGTCGCGTGGTCTTCCACAATAATGGCCGGTCCGACCAGCGTCATGCCGGGTGCAAGCTGTTCCCGGGCCCAAACGGGCGTTTCGGTTCGGCCGGTACCGATATAAGCATGGACGGTGCGCAAGCAGGCAGGAAGCGGTGCGGTTTTCTCGGCGGCGGAACATTCCGCCGCTTTTGCTTTGGGCAGCAGGTGGGCGACGCCGGGCAGCCAAGCGCGCAGGCGCACTGCGACCAGTTCGACCGGATCCGTGAAGCGGTGCCCGTACAGGCGTTCGTGGGCCCGGTGGAACGCGTCGAGCAAACGGTCGGCGTCGAGCTGTGGCTGCTGCGGCGGTCGGTTGGCGTCATTCGACTGCATTTGCGGCAGCGGGACGGTAATTTCAAAGGACTGGCCGACATAGCGCAGGTCTAATGCCGGGGCGAAGAACATCGTGCGGCGGCTGTGCATGTCGGCAAATGCGTTTCCGCTGCCGCTTTCTGTGGCCAAGTCTTCAACGGCCCGGTTGAGCAAGGCCTGCAAGACGGATTGGGCTTGGTCCAGCACCGCGGACCGGAGCAGGCCGGGCAGGCCTTGGGAGTACGTTTTGACGATGTCGGCGACGGCCATGCCCCAAGCCGAGAGAACGCCGGGATGGGCGGGGACGATGACTTGCGGAATTCCTAAATTCCCCGCGAGATCGCACGCGTGCAGGCCGCCGGCGCCGCCGAACGAAATGAGGGCAAAATCGCTCGGATCATAGCCTTTTTCGATGGAGATCACGCGCAAAGCCCGCTCCATTTGGATGTTCGCGACTTGGATGATCCCCCAGGCGGTTTCATCGATGTCGGCGCCGAGAGTGTCGGCCAGTCGCCCGACGGCGCGCCGAGCGGCCGCGACATCCAGCCGCAGGCGACCGCCGAGGAATCCTTCAGCCGACAGGCGATTCAGCACGACGTGCGCGTCGGTGACCGTCGGCTGCGTGCCGCCTAGGCCATAACAAGCCGGCCCGGGATTCGCTCCGGCACTGCGCGGACCGACACGCAGAGCGCCCCCTGCGTCCAAGTAGGCGATCGACCCGCCGCCGGCACCGACGGTGTGGATGGGAAGAATGGGCACACGGACGGGCAGGCCGTCGATTTCGCCTTCGGTGGTGACTTGCACTTGTCCGGGCACCAAGCAGACGTCGGTGGAAGTACCGCCCATGTCGAAGGTGATGACGCGGCTGAAACCTGCACGCATGGCGGCTGCCTGCGCGCCGACCACGCCGCCGGCCGGTCCCGACAACACCGTATGCACGGCCTCGCTTCCCGCTTGCGCGGCCGAAATGCTGCCGCCGTTCGACTGCATAATGCGCAGGTGTTTGACGCCCTGCGCAGCGACGTTTTGCTCCAGGCGCCGCAAATACCGCTGCATGAGCGGCGATACGTACGCGTTGATCGCCGTGGTGGAAGCGCGTTCATATTCCCGGTGTTCGGGAAGCACTCGATGAGACGGCGAGACGTGAATGCCCCGCTCTTCCAGTGCGGCCGTCAGCATGATTTCGTGGGCGGGGTTCCGGAATGAAAACAAAAGGCATACAGCGGCAGACTCGACGCCTGACGCCGCGACGGCGGATGCAATGCGTTCGGCTTCGGCGCGAGTGAGCGCGACGAGGGGATTGCCGGACGCGTCCATGCGTTCGGCGACGCCGAAGCAGCGTGCGGCGGGAATCAGAGGCGCTTTGGGCTGCGGCTGCAAATTGTACAGCTCGGCTCGATGTTGGCGTCCGATGTGCAGCAAATCTTCGAAGCCCGCGGTCGTGATGAAGGCGGTCGGTACGCCCCGCCGCTCCAAAAGCGCGTTCGTGGCAACGGTGGATCCGTGCACGAGGAGGATGCGCCGATATTCGGTGATGCCAAGGCGAATGAGCAGCTCGTGCAGCCCTTGCAAGACCGCGCGCCCGGGATCGTCCGGCGTCGACAGCACTTTGTGCGCGACCGTGAGCGGCGGCTGTTCTTCGTCGTGCATCACGATGGCGATGAGATCGGTGAAGGTGCCGCCGGTATCGGCGCCGACGATCAGCCAACGCGGCTCAGTGGAGCTCGATTTCCCCGCCATGGGTCGGGTCGACTGTTGCCTGTGCTCAGGCGTCTGCTTGAGGTTTTCCATAGCCGCCACCTCCGGGAGTTTCAATGCGCAAGATGTCACCGGGCTCCAGTTCGAGCTGCACCTTGGCGGGAAGTTCCTCCCACTGCGTCGAGCCGGCTTTCCGCAGCAGATTGCGGCCCGGCGCGCCCGGAGTGCCGCCGGCGAGGCCATACGGCGGATTGCTGCGCCGCTCGGTGAGCAGCGTGACGTGCGTGGGCACGAGCACTTCGACTTCGCGCACAATGCCGTCGCCGCCGCGGTGCAGGCCGGTTCCTCCCGAGCCGTGTCTGACGGCGTACCGGTGCACGCGCAGCGGATAGGCTTGCTCGAGCGCCTCGATCGGCGTGTTTTTGGTGTTGGTCATGTGCGTTTGCACCGCACTCAAGCCGTCGCCCGAGGCGTGGCCTCCCATGCCGCCTCCCATGGTTTCATAGTAGGCGAACGCCGCTCCCGGCACATCGCGCCCGCCCATGATCAGGTTGTTCATGCTGCCGCAGGCGGCCGCCGGAATGCGCTGCGGCAATGCTTGGGCCAACGCCCCGAGCACGGCGTCGACAATGCGCTGCGACGTTTCTACGTTGCCGCCGGCGACGGGTGCCGGAAACCGTGCGTTGACGACGGTTCCTTCCGGTGCAACCACTTCGAAGGCCCGGAAGACGCCCCCGTTGGTCGGCGTTTCGGGATCGAGCAGGCAGCGAAACGCATAGGCGACGGCTGACAGCGTGACGGCGTAGACGCAGTTGAGAGGCCCCGGCACTTGCGGGGAACTGCCCGTAAAGTCGACGCGGGCTGTGTCGCCTTCGATGCTTAAGCTCACGCGAATCGGAATGTTCGCGGTGCCGCGGCCGTCATCGTCGAGCACGTCCTCAAAGGTGTACACCCCGGACGGGATTTCGGCAATGCAGCGGCGCGTGAGCGTTTCCGTGTAATCGAGCAGGCGGTTCATCTGCTCGCGCACTTGCTCGATGCCGTATTTCCGGGTCATTTCGATCAATCGCTGGGCTGCACGCCGATTGCCGGCCACTTGCGCTTCCAAATCGGCCTGTCGCTCCCGGGGAACGCGCACGTTCGCGAGCAGCAGCGCCATGACGTCTTCGTTCAGCAGGCCGCGCTGGTAAAGCCGAATCGGCGGGATGCGCACGCCTTCCTGGAAAATGTCGCTCGCAAGCGGCATCGATCCGGGGGACATGCCGCCGACGTCGTTGTGGTGGGCGCGGCTCGCGGCAAAGGCGATGAGCTGGCTTCCGGCAAATACGGGTGTAATCATGGTGATGTCGGGCAGATGGGAGCCGCCCATGTATGGATCGTTCAAAATGACGACATCACCGGGCTCGAATGTAAACCGCTCAATGGCCGCCGCAACCGACAAGGGCATCGCACCGAGATGGACGGGAATGTGGGCTGCCTGGGCGATCATTTCGCCGTCGGGCGAGAACAGCGCACAGGAAAAGTCTTTGCGCTCCTTGATGTTCGGCGAGTAGGCGGTGCGCTCGATGGTGACTCCCATTTCATCGGCGATGGAGCTGAACAAGTTGTGAAATACAGCCAAACGTACCGAGTCGAGCATGACATCCGCCTCCTCCGTGCATGGCCAAGCCAGATTCACCGTGGTCGTATGTTCGGGACGCACGGGGGATATTTCCTGCTTCGGTGGTCTGAAATACGGGTGTGCCAGTGTATGCATGCAAAATCGGTGCAGTGCAGGCTGCAGTTGTTGGGGCGGCATCAATAGCTCATGGCGATGGCGAGCGCCCGCAGCGCATCGACTCGGCCGCGCCCGTACAGGTGCCGCGGACCGCACGGATGGGCGCTCAAGCCCAGCGCACGTCGGAGTTGGCGGTGTGTCGGGCTGCACGCTTCAATGAGCAGCGCGGCAATACCGGTCACGTGTGCGGCGGCGGCGGACGTACCCGTTTGCTGCTGAAAACCGCCGGGTACGGCGCACGGAATGTCGACGCCGGGCGCGACCAGGCTGAGGGAGGGGCCGGTTGCGGAAAACGGGGCACGCCGATTGTGCCGGCCGATGGCACCGACCGCCAGCACCGAGGGGAAACGAGCAGGCGCCAGCACGGTATCCCGATGCCCGCGCCGGCTGCCGCCATTGCCTGCGGCGGCGACGAGCAAGCAGCCTGCTCGGTAGGCCGCGGCGCAAGCCATCCGCAAGGAGCGGCTCGTGCGCACCGTGCCGACGCTCATATGGACGATGTGCATGCGATTGTCTACGGACCATTCCAAGCCGGCAATCAACGAGGCCGTCGAGCCGATGCCGCGATCGCCGAGGACTTTGACGGCGTACAGCGAGCATCCCGGGGCGGTTCCGAGCGTGCCGCCGTCGGCTGTCATCGTCCGATCGCCGATAATCGAAGCGACGGCCGTGCCGTGTCCGTTATGGTCCGTCCACGGGCCGCGATCGATGAGATTGACGCCGCCGGCGACGTTGAGGTGAGGGTGACTGTCGGTGATGCCGGTGTCGAGGACGGCTACGTTGGCTCCGCGCCCGGTGAGGCCGTGTTGGTACAAGGCGTGGGTTTTCATGCGGCGATGGGCCCAAGGTTGGGCAGCACCGAGCGCCCGGACTGGGAAATCCGGTTCGACGTGGAGAATGCCGGGACAGCTGCGAAGGGGCGCGACCGTTTCGTGCGGACAATCGGCCACAAACACCGGAATCAGGTGAAAATGCGTCACGATGGTTGCCCGGGCACGAACCAAGTGCTGTCGAACCAGCTCGGCTTGGGACGGATGGTGGCCCACCAAAATACGCGTTTTGCCTTCCAGGTTCGGCAGCATCAGGGCCGGTCGCAATACGCCGTTTCGCACACGCAACACCTCACCTTCATGCTTATGCAGCAAGGTGAGGCTGACGAACGGGAAAATGCGCCATTTGTGTGAAAACCGCGGGAAGCCGGATGGGTTTGTCGAGGATCAGGCTTCCACGCCGAGGGCTTCGTGGAGTTCGCGCTTCGAATGCTTCAACGTATCCGGGTATTGATTGAGGGCTTCGAACAATTTGGCGCGCGCTGCATCGTCCAAAATTTCCAGGTCGATGTGCCCCTGCATGGCAAGGCCCAACATTTTGGCATGATGCCCGAGGCGTTTGAACCCTTTGCGGTTTTCTTCGTCGATCCACATGTCGACGGCACAGACGCCGTGATACACGTATTCGCGGGTTTCACGATCAGGTTTGATATAGAGCCAGACGACAAAAATTTGCCGCGGATTGGGCACTTCGGACAAGTCGTCGACCCATTCGACGCCTTGCTCCAAACCCGTCCGGCCGTGAGTGGCGGCTTCGTCGAAGAAGACGCGGTCTCCGTCAATAATGGCCGCTGTGACCATCGTCGTCATGCCGCCGATGGTGTCACGCGAGGATACGATCGGCAAGGCATTGGGGTCCTTGACGTCGGCACATTCGACGTTTTGTATCCTGCGGTTGATGCGGCTTGCCATGACTTCGCCCCCTTTTCATGGAGGCGAAAGGGCGAAGCAAGTTTGCGCCCTTTCGCTGTTGATTTGCCTTAGAACTCTTCGTCGATGCGGTCGGCCCAAAGTGCAAGGAAGTCGAGAAGCTCGTTCCAATGCGGGCTGCGACCGTTGCGGACATAGTATCCCGCTGTGCCCTTGCCGAGAATCAGCGCCTTGTCAGGCTCCAATTCGAGCATCAAGCCGGCACAGAAGCCTGCATTGAAGTTGTCTCCCGCACCGGTGGTCAGCTTGGGCCGAGAGGTGGTGGCTCCTTTAGCATAATAATATTTGCCGTCGAAGACACATGCGGCCTCGGTTGTCGGGTGGACAACGACGCCGGCGAGCTTCGGAAGCGCTTCGGCAATGGCCGGCACGATGACCGACAGCGGAGCCTCTTGCGGTGGCATGCCCAAATCGAGGCCGAGCGCGATGCTGACTTCCGTAGCCTCTTTGCGGTTGAGCCCGAGGACGGGGCGGAAGTGGCTGGCAAAATTGCTCAAGCTGTGAACCGCCTCGGCGAGCTCGTCGTAGGAGCGCTTTTCCGGGTCGGCCAAGTCAAAGAAGCACCAAGGCTTCGGCTCACGCACAGGCAGCTTGGGCAAAAAGTCTTCCGTCAACCGGTTCCAAATTTCCGTCATGTACGGCATCATGGTCCAGTTGACAAAAGCCGCCAGGTGGACGCTGCCCAGGATTTCCCGCAAATTGTCTTCGCCGACGGTGGCGATGATTTTTTCCCAGGTCGCGTTTTTCAGGCTTTGGTGCTTGCCGAACATGAGCTTGCCGTCGCGGAATTCGAGCGCATCGGTATGTCCTGGATCGGCGATGGAATAGCAACGGGCATTGGCCGCCAACTCTTGAAATACCGGATGGATTTCCGGCTCACCCAGGCAGCCGATGTAGGTGATATCGAAATTCAGTGACCGAAGGGCGTTGGCCATGATCGGACCATTGCCGCCCAGCTTGACCGCGGTAGGTACGAGTTCGATGTTGGTTGAAAGCCCCGCGGCGCGGCCGATTCTTTCGGCGAAGGCCGCAATGGTTTCGATGGGCGTGTAGCTTTCGAAGTCATATCGTTTGTCGACGACGTGAATGATTTCATCGACAAACCCGTCGAATCCAATGAGGGCGGAAAGGTTCGGTGGCCCTTTTTCCTCAGCGGCTTTGGCCGCGGCTAAAATCAGCTCACGCAAATTTCGTTCAGCTCCTGTTTCCTCTCGGTATTGTCGGGACAATCCGCCTGACTTTTAAATGGAAAACTTTTCGAGGGCTTGCGTAATGACACGGCCCAAACGCTCGATGCCGACCTCGATGTCCTCAAGCGAGGCATGGGAGAAATTGAGGCGCATGGTAGAGCGGCCGGCGCCGTCCGCGTAGAACGGTACACCGGGAATGTACGCTACGTTATGTTTGACCGCCTCTTCCAGCAAGGCTGTTGTGTCGAGCTCTTCGGGCAGCTCTACCCAAATGAACAGCCCACCGTCCGGACGCGTCCAGCGTGTCTCAACGGGGAAGTGGCGCTCAAACGCCCGCAGCATGGCGTCGCGTTTTTCCTTGTATTGCGGCAGCACGTTTGCCAAATGTTCGGACAGCAGACCACGGCGCAAAAATTCGGCCACGATGGCTTGACTCAAATTCGATGTATGCACATCGGAACCTTGCTTGCCGATCGTAATGGGCCGCAGCACTTCTTCGGAAGCGATGGCGTAGCCGACACGGAGACCGGGCGCAATGATTTTGGAGAAACTGCCCAAATAGATGACGTTTCCTTGCGTGTCGAACGCCTTGGCTGCCGGTACCGGATCACCGCTGTAGCGCAGCGCTCCGTACGGATCGTCTTCCAGCACGATGATGCCGTGCCGGGCCGCGATTTCAACAATGGTTTGCCGGCGTTCGGCCGACATGGTTTCTCCCGAAGGATTGCGGAACGTCGGGATCAAGTAGATGATTTTAGGATTTTCCCGCTTGATCGCTTCTTCCAGCGCCTTCGGGTCCATTCCTTCGCTGTCTTCGGCGACGGGTACTGCCCGCCCTTCATAGAGCGAAATGATTTGCAGCGCCGCCAGATACGTGGGGCTCTGAACGAGTACGGCATCGCCGGGATCGATGAACGCCTTCATCGCGAGATCGATGCCTTGTTGAGAACCCGAAAGAATTCGCACTTGGTCGGGCGTGGCGCGAATCCCTTGTTCGGCCACCAAGTCGACGATGGCTTCACGCAGCGCCAGCGAGCCTTCTGTGGTGGCGTACTGCAAAATTCCCGTGCCGGAGCTTTCCAAAACGTCGTTTGCAATGCGTTGGAGAGCCGTTCGGGGAAAACCGTCCGGTGACGGCAGACCTCCGGCGAAAGAAATCACTTCGCTTTGTTGAGTGAGTTTGAGGATTTCGCGGATGACGTTTCCGCTCTTGCCTTGCAATCGAGTAGCCAACCGGAGTGATTCCATGGTTGCAATTGGGCGCGAAAGCGGCCCCCCGCCCACCTTTCACAGTTAATAAGATGAGGCTGGGTTCGCTACGCGGGGAGCCGATTCCTCCAGTTTGCTGCAATGGTTTGCAACGCGCTGGCGTCAATCTTGCTCGATGGTAACCGGACCGTTGACTTTCACCTGGCACGCCAGGCGCAATCCCTTGTGGACGTCTTCGCCGAGCATGTCGATTTCCTCGCGTGTCGGCGGCGTCAGGTTCTCCAATCCGGCGACGACCCGGACCATGCAGCTGTCGCACATGCCTTCAAGGCAGCTGTAGTCCAAGGAAACTTCCCGGTCGAGGGCGCCTGTCAACATGTTTTCGCCCGGCTCGAGCATGATTTCGTATTTTTCGCCGGCCACGGTGACGACCATCGGAATGGAGCCGCCCTTGACTTCGGTTGGCGCCGCCTTTTCTTCCGTCGGCGCGGCAGCGGCTGCCGTCTCGGTGATTGCGCCGGGCTGTTTCGCAGCCGGTTCATCCGGACGTTCAACGACAGGACGTGGCACAGGGAAATACGAAGGGAGCACGACACGTGTTGTCGCCGCACGATAGGCCGCGACGACGCCGCCGGTCAGCGCGAGAATGGCGGCTGCCTGAAGCGGAAGCGCCATCGGTATGGCAAACGTTGCAAGTACCAGGAGAAGGTACGCTGCGCCGAGTCCTATGCCCAGGAGTTTGTCGTTGAAATCGGCCGGCTTCTTGAGGCGCGTGATGCGAGCCGGGACGATGGGATGCACTCCCGTTGACGCGGGACGAGCCGATGAGAAGTCGAGCCGTACGCCGCGGCAACCTTCGGGACATTCATAACGACGCACATTGCGATAGAGTACCAACTTGCCGTCGGGACCGCGCCGGGGATATTCCACATATTCCATCTTCATGGGGCGTTTGCAAACGAGGCAACGGCGCATGGCTGGCGACCTCCAACTCCTTCGAAATAATGAATGTGACGCTTTTCACCAGACTGATTATATCATACGCCCCGGCATCCGGGTACCGACTCGTTCTGCACTACCGCTCTGACGGAATCCACAGTTCGACGGCGGAACTGCGCGGGCTTTCGAAGACGGTGTCAGGAGCGGCAGCATAGACGGCAAAGGCGGT